>NZ_JASPFC010000038.1:0-24219 GCF_031296635.1 Actinomyces acetigenes | reverse complement strand
ATCGAGGCTAGTGTCGCGTGTTGTTAGTTGTTTTGTGGTTGGTGTTTAGGATGATGGGGGGTATGGCGAATAGACCTGCTCCTGGACTGGTTCTGCGTGAGGGTGACCTGGAGGTGCTCGAGTCCTGGCTGCGTGCCACGACGGTGCCGGCTGGTTTGGCGCGGCGGGCGCGGATCGTGCTCCTGGCTGCTCAGGGGGTGGCTAACAGTCGGATCGCGCAGGCGGTGGGGGTCAGCGTCCCCACGGTGGTCTCCTGGCGGCGCCGCTACCAGGCCGGGGGTGTGCGGGGGCTGGAGGACGCGCCCCGCTCGGGGCGTCCCAGGCAGGTGCCTCGGGAGCGGGTCGTGGCCGCTACCTTGGCGCCACCTCCCAAGAGGTACGGGGTCACGCATTGGTCGAGCCGGCTGCTGGCCCGTCACCTGGGCATCGGCAACGCCACCGTGGCGCGGGTGTGGCGCAGCTATGGGATCCAGCCCTGGAGGTCGGGGACCTTCAAGTACTCCACCGATCCCGAGCTGGTCGCCAAGGTCACCGACGTGGTGGGCCTGTACCTGGCACCCCCGGACAACGCCGTGGTGCTGTGCGTCGACGAGAAGTCCCAGATCCAGGCCCTGGACCGCACCGCCCCGATGCTGCCCATGGCGCCGGGCAGGATCGAGCGGCGCACCCACGACTACACCCGGCACGCCACCTCCACCCTGTTCGCCGCCCTGGAGGTCGCCACCGGCCGCGTCACAGCCGCCTGCAAGCCCCGCCACCGCCGTACCGAGCTGCTCGTCTTCCTGCGCCAGGTCACGCGCGCCTACCCCGACGACGAGCTGCACCTGGTGATGGACAACTACGCAACCCACAAGACCCCCGAGGTGCGCGCCTGGCTGGAGGCCAACCCCCGCGTCCACGTCCACTTCACCCCCACCAGCGCCTCCTGGCTCAACATGGTCGAGATCTTCTTCTCCGTCATCGACCGTGCGGCCATCCGCCGAGGAGTCTTCACCTCCGTCAAGGACCTCAACACCAAGATCCGCGCCTTCATCAACGGCTGGAACCAGCACTGCCACCCATTCACCTGGACCAAGACCCCCGACGAGACCCTCACCAAACGCCAACCAAAAACAAACCAACAACACAAGACACTAGGATCGTGCACGAACTCGAGGACGCAAAGACGCGCCCCGTAGCCGCCTCTTACTCCCGATCTCCTCCACTGACGATGACGCCATCTTTCTCCGATTCCGCCATCTGGAGGCTTAGACGGTACTGCTCCGCCTCCGGCTCCTCAGTGAACTCCAGGAGATTTCCGGCCACCTCTGAGAGGACATCACGTACCTCAGCAGGAGAAGCATAAAAGAACTCGCGACGAGTGTTGACTCGATTGACCCGCTTATCTGCGAACCTTCGATGCAGATCAGCCTCCACCGCGACTGCATCCTCAGAGAAGAATAGTGCGTGGACGTCAAACCCAAACGGAACGGAAGCGTCTCCAAGCTCCCGAACGCGATCCATCGGTTCAAGTCGACGCGTCATGCCAATTTTAACCATTCGATCACCGAACGCTCCAATGTTGGAGATGACATAAACATACCCCGCGCGAATATTAGCGGAACGAAAATCAACTTTTTCGATTTCTCTATCGAGTCCCTCAAGCTGGGATCTGATCTCATCCGCCTCGTCCGCTCTCCCCTGCTCCACAAGAGACTGGAGCACATGCTGGTAGTGCTCACGCTCCTTGTCGAGTTTCGATCGACGCTGGGCAAGCTCCTGCTGAGCCTTACGCTCTTCACGCAGCCTCGCCTTCTCCTCTCGCTCCGCCTCTTTCTCGGCCTTTTTAGCATTCTGATACCTGAGCGACAAATCGAGCTCCTCAAGACGAAGCACATGGTACCTTCCATCAATCCTCAGGTTGATGAGCGAGCCAAGACGTTCCACCTGTTCGCGAGTACGCTCCAGCCGTTTACGAGCCGTCTCACCATTACCAGCTTTAACGGTGAGGACGCAATTCTCAACCTCCGCATTGTAGGCGCGCAACATCATTTTTGACATATCAGCAACGAACTTACGCCCTTTAGCGGCCGAGTTATTAAAAGTGAAGTTATCGGCAGCCCTGATCGCAGACTTGCTTCTGATCATTTCTTTGACCTGAGACCGTACGTCAGATAGGCGACCGCCAAGCTCCAGAGAAGACTCAGCAGGATGTCTATAATTCGTCAACCCGTTGTCTACCATCACGACAGCATCCGAAAGATGCATATCGAGCTGCGCAAGCTGCCGCCTGCGATCATCAATCGCATTGCCGACTTCACGTGCATCACGCTCAAGAGCACGAAGATTCTCTTCCGCCGAAGCGGCCTGCTGAGCAAACTCCAGCTTCTGCCGTTCGAGAGCAGCCTGCAACTCGACTTGATCGCACCTCAGCTGCGCAGCAACCTCCTGCATTTTGACGAGATCCCCACCTCCAACCCGATCAAGCAATACCCGGAGCTCCCCAATTGATGCAAGAGCCGCGTTATACTGCTGCTCTCCAGCACTGAGCTGCTGCTCAAGAGTTTGAATCCTCCGTTTTTTGTCCCCAAACACAATAAGACCTCTTTGTCGACAGGGAAAATAGAGCAGAACGAAGACTACTACTTCAGCCCATCGAAACGTCAGCACAGAGATCACAATTGGACAACTCTTGCCACCCGACCTCCGAAATAGATTTTTTCCTATTTTTCACTTCCGGCGGCATCGAGCACGCGGCCGAGGTAGTGGCCGAACTTCTCAGTGATGCTGCCGTGATCGTCGTCGGGCCACTCGCTCCAGGTGTGGCGGAAGCCCGCGGAGCGGTAGTAGGCCAAGCTGTTGCGGGCGCGCCCGATGCCGTCGAATCCATCGAGGCTGTTGGCAGGCACGTCACGGATTCCGGTCACCCAGTTCAACGAGAGCCGTTCCTTGGCGCCTGAGGAGAAGACCGCCTTCTCCTCAGGCGCGTCGCCGCCCCCGAAAAGCAGGAAGCCCCCGCCCGCCATGCGCTCGGCGTAGGCCGGGAAGAACCACTGGCTGATGAACTCCGAGCCGCCGGAGTAGCCCACGAGCCAGACCCGATCCGTGGTGGCGCCGCACCCGGCGACCACGTAGTCGAGCGCCTGCTCCAGGTAGTGGACCTTGCCATCCTGATCCTCCAGCCACCAGGTTCCGTCGTCTCCGGGAGCACGCACCGAGACCACGTCGTACCCGCGAGCACTCGCCGCCTCGACGACTCCCCCCGGCGCCGGCCAGGCCACCGCGGGACCTCTCGCCCCGGTCCAGATTCCCTTCACTGTGGAAGGGCTGCCCGTCGCCGTCGAGGTAGACGACCAGTCCGACCGGCACGTCCGTGGCCGCGTAGAAGATGCAGTCGGAGGTCTCGTCCTCGTCGTCGGTGTAGGAGAACGCGGCAGGAACCGACAGGTCTCCCGGCGTCGGCCGCAGGCTCGGCGCAACGCCGGCCCCGCGTGAGCGCAGGTGCGAGGGCGGAGTCGAGTGCGTTGCCGCTCGCTGCACCCCCCGAGAAGCGCAGCCGGCCAGGATGAGGCCCGTCATCACGCCGGTCAGGGCTCGCCGCGAAAGGTGCGCCGCCACGCTCTCCACCCACCTTCCTGATCGCCGTCAGCCACTCGACGGTAGCACCGGCATCCCGGTTCCGCCCGGTCGGCGCGAGGCCCGAATCGCACCACCGCCAGCACCACTCGCCAAGGCGGGTAGAGACTCAGCGCGGGAGCGCAGCGTCGGACACGACCCAGTTGCGCCCGACCTTCCTACCGGGCAGGCGCCCGGAGGTAATGCGGTCGCGCACCGCCTGCGGAGTGATCCCGAGCCGGACGGCGGCCTCGGACACGCCCACGAACTCGACATCATCGATCTTCAGGCCCTCGCGACGGTCCCACATTCTGGTGGGGATGACCTCGATCCCCACCAGGTCGCCGACCTGCGCCGCCAGAGCGGTGGCCGTGGCCACGGCCTGGGTCAGTGTGTGGGCGGGCAGGGTGATGACGACATTGAGGGCGCCGGGGCAGGCGGGTGCGTCCCCGACGGCGGGGTGGTAGGCGGCGAAGGCCTCCATGACGTCGTCGATGTCGTCATTCTCAGTGGCGGGCTTGTTCGCGTGAATCGTGAGCGTGGCGTTGTAGTCCACAGATCCCCCTAGGTACTTTGCTTACGCCAAAATCATTTCACCCGAACTTGGTTTACCGCAAGCCCTCAGGCGGGACTCCCCTGGCCTCCCTTGCCCCCGCGGCCGCGAGCTCCACGCCCACCAGCGCCACCGCTGCGACCGCCCCGGCCGGAGGCCAGCCCAGAGCCCCGCTCACCGCTCCCACCGCGCCGCTTCGCGCCGCGCCCTCCGTTCCCGGCGTGCCCGCCGCGTCCACCGTGCGCTCCCCCGCTGCGACTTCCGCGGCCGACGCGACCGGACCGACCACGCCCCGCTTCGCCGTGGCCGCGCCCCGGCCTCCCGGTGGAGGCCCGACTGCTGGGGCTACCGCCCTTGATGGCCACGCCCTCAGGCATGTCCTCCAGCGCGACAGCCTCGGCGACCTGCCCCACGAGGGCGGCCACGGCGTCGTCGTCGGGCCGGATGCGCTCAATGTCCGCGCGGATCCGTGCCTTCTTGAGCAGGACCTGCACATCGTGCTTCTGCTCGGGCAGGACGAGGGTGACGACGCTCCCGGCAGCCCCGGCTCGGGCGGTGCGGCCCGAGCGGTGCAGGTAGGCCTTGTGCTCGGCGGGCGGGTCGACGTGAACCACGAGCTCGACGCCGGAGACGTCGATCCCCCGGGCGGCGATGTCGGTGGCGACCATGACGTGCACCTGCCCCGTGGAGAAGGCCCGCATGGCGCGCTCGCGCGCGTTCTGGCTCATGTTGCCCTGCAGCTCGACGGCCGGAATCCCGGCCTGGACGAGCTTGCGGGCCAGGCGCCGGGCGAGGTGCTTGGTGCGGGTGAACAGGATGCGCTGCCCCTGCCCAGAGGCCAGGCGCCGCACGATGCCGTCCTTGGCGGTCTTGTCCGCGACCATCCACACGCGGTGGGTCATGGCGTCCACCGGTGAGGTCGAGGGGTCCACGGAGTGCTGGAGCGGGTTGTGGAGGAACTCCTTGACCAGCGTGTCCACGCCGTTGTCCAGGGTCGCGGAGAACAGCAGGCGCTGGCCGCGCTGCGGGGTGGCGCGCAGGATACGGCGGACATTGGGCAGGAAGCCGAGGTCGGCCATGTGGTCGGCCTCGTCCAGGACAGTGATCTCGACCTCGTCGAGGCTGACGAGTCCCTGCCCCATGAGGTCCAGGAGCCGGCCGGGACAGGCGACGACGACGTCGACACCCGCCTTGAGGGCCTTCTCCTGGGGCTTGGCGGAGACCCCGCCGAAGATGGTGGTCACATCCATGTCGACGACGCGAGCCAGGGGCTCGATGACCTCGGCGATCTGGAGGGCGAGCTCACGGGTGGGTGCCAGGACCAGGCCGATGGGGTGGCCTGGGCGGGCCTTGTCCTGCTGCGCCAGGCGCTGGACGAGCGGCAGGCTGAAGGCCAGGGTCTTGCCCGAGCCGGTGCGGCCGCGACCAAGTACGTCACGCCCGGCGAGGGTGTCGGGCAGAGTGGCGACCTGGATGGGGAAGGGCGCGGTGAAGCCGCGGGCGTCGAGGTCGGCGGCGAGGTCTGAGTCCACGCCGAGGTCGGTGAAGGTGGCCTCTCCCGCAGCCGGGATCTTCCCGGAGGCGAAGCGGTGTGAGGCGGAGGTGCGGTGTGCGGCCACGAGGATCCTGTCGTTTGGGACCGCGAGCACGCCGGCGCGTGTCGCTGGCAGCGTGCGCGTCGGTGCGTGAGGTGCCGGCGTACGCGGCTCGACGGCGCGAGGCGTCAGGTGAGTCGACGCGCGCCGGGACCGGGGCACCAGCCAGGCCGGGCGGTGCCCGAACCAGGGAGCCATCCTGCCCGAGAACCCGCCGCTCCCCAAGGACCCCGCTCACACACCTGACGGCCGCTCAGAGAACTCCCAGGGCGAGTGCGAGGAGGCTGATCGTGGCCATCGCGACCACGGACAGGATCGTCTCCATCAGCGACCAGGTCTTGAAGGTCTGCCCCACGGTCATCCCGAAGTACTCTTTGACCAGCCAGAAGCCGGCGTCGTTGACGTGAGAGAGGAAGACGGAGCCGGCACCGATCGCAAGGACGAGGAGGGCGACCTCGGTCTGCGGCATGTGGCTGGCCAACGGCGCCATGATCCCGGCCAAGGTGATGGTGGCCACCGTCGCCGACCCGGTGGCCAGGCGCACGGCGACGGCGACAAGCCATCCGGCCAGGAGCGCGGGCACGGCCGCCTGCTGGATCCATGCGGCGATGATGCCGGCGATCCCTGAGTCGACGAGGGTCTGCTTGAACCCTCCCCCGGCCCCGACGATGAGCAGAATCCCAGCAATGGGCCCGAGCGAGGCCCCGACCCGCCCGCTGACGTCGTCGGCGCCCAGACCCAGGCGGGCCCCGAAGAGGTACATGGCGGCCAGAACCGTGATCAGCAGGGCGACGATCGGCTTGCCCACGAACAGGGCCGTGTGGACTGCCGGGTTACCGCTGTCCTCGGGGACGAGGGTCTCGACGACGGTGCGCAGAAGCATGAGTCCTACGGGCAGCAGGATCACCATGATGGAGGTCGCGAAGGAGGGACGCAGCCCCTCATGCTCCTCGTCCGAGGCCCCCAGCGGCTCGGGCGCCTCAATCGGCACCCACCTGGCCATCAATCGGGCCGCGACGGGTCCGGAGATGATGACCGTGGGCACGGCGACCAGCAGCCCCAGTCCGAGGGTGAGCCCCAGGTCGGCCTTGACGGCGTTGATAGCAATGAGCGGTCCGGGGTGCGGCGGCACGAGGCCGTGGAGCGCGGACAGACCGGCCAGGGCGGGTACACCCAGCAGGATGAGGGACTGGTGGGCGCGCCGGGCGACAATCATGACCACGGGGATGAGCAAAACGATGCCGACCTCGAAGAACAGCGGAATGCCGATGACGAAGGCGATGAGCGCCATCGCCCAGGGAAGGCGAGGGCCGGGAGTACGGGCCAGAACCGTGTCGACGATCTGGTCGGCGCCGCCGGAGTCGATGAGGAGACGGCCGATGATCGCCCCGAAGGCGATGAGGGTGCCCACGTCGCCGATTGTGGAGCCCATTCCCTTGGTGAAGGCGGTGAAGGTGTCGGCCAGCGGGATGCCTGCGACGACGGCCAGGACCGCCGAGCCCAGTGTCAGTGCGAGGAAGGGGTGCATCTTGCGCCAGACGATGAGCACGATGATCGAGGCGATGCCGAGCAGGGCGGCCGCGATGAGCTGCGCGTGATTGTCTGTGTGACTCACGGTGTCAGCGGCCGGCAGCGCAACCGGTTGAGCTGGAAGAGTGAACGTCATTGTTGTCTCCGTTGTCATTGGGAGGTGGGGTGAGGACGGGGTGTACGTGTGCCGGGTTCAGCGGGCCGGGGTGGCTGTGCGCCGCGAGCCTCGGTCGGTTGGCGTGGACGCGGGCGATCGTCAGTGAGGAGCGATGCTCACACGGCGTTGGACGAGGCCTGCTCGAGTGCGGTGAGGATCGCCTCGAAGGTCTCCTCCGGCGTCGCCCGCGAGACCACGGTGACGCCGTCCTCGTCGTCGGACAGGGGCTCGAGGGCGGCGAACTGGGAAGGCAGCAGGCTCGGGGGCATGAAGTGCCCCTCACGATGAGCCATGCGCTCCTGGAGCTCATCCGCCTGGGCGAGCAGATGGATGAAGAAGACCCGTCCCTGCGCGCTGGAGAGCAGGTCGCGATAAGAGCGTTTGAGCGCGGAACAGGTGACGATCGTCTTGACGCCGTCGGCGGCGCGCTCACTCATCCAGTCGCGCATGGACTCCAGCCAGGGCCAGCGGTCCTCGTCGGTCAGGGCGATGCCGCGGCTCATCTTGTCGATGTTGACCTTGGGGTGGAAGTCGTCGGCCTCGGCAACGGGCCACCCCAGTGCGTTGTGAAGGTTGAGCGCGGCCGTGGTCTTGCCGCAGCCGGAGACTCCCATGAGGACAAGGTGCTCAACGGATCGGCTCATGTCTGCTCCTTGATGACTCCGTTGTCGTGAACTGATATGACGAACCTACCTCAAACGTAGTACTTTTAAAAGGGTCGGGTAGCATCTCCCACAGACATCTCGCACCACCCTCCGGGAGCACATCCATGTCCCCCACCGACCGACGTCGTGACGTCCTCGACTCGCTCGGGCGCGCCATCGTGACCGGGGAGATGACTCCCGGCCAGAGCCTGACGCTGGAGGCAATCCAGTCCCGTTACGGCGTCTCCCGAACACTGGCGCGCGACTGCGTCCACGCCTTGGAGTCCGTCGGCATCGTCGCCTCCCGACGTCGGGTGGGCATTACGGTTCAACCACGCGAGCATTGGTCAGCTCTGGCGCCTCAGCTTGTGCGCTGGCAGCTCGAGGCCGACCCGCACGGCCCCACGCTCGGCGCCCTGACCGAGCTGCGTGCCGCCATCGAACCGGTCGCCGCCGCAGCAGCCGCCCGCCGAGCCACCGAGGAACAGCGCTCCGGCCTGTTGGCGCTGGCTGCCACGATCCGAGCCAAGGGAACCACCGGGAACGTCGCCTCCTACCTCGACGACGACATCGCCTTCCACAGCCTCATCCTGGAAGCCAGCCACAACGACGCCTTCAAGGCGCTGACCGACGTTGTCGCAGAGGTGCTCTCCGGGCGGGCCAGGCTCACCGGCCAGGTACAAGTGCCTCAGCTAGAGGCGCTCAAGCTCCACGAGCGAGTCGCCAGCGCGATCGCGACCGGGAACGCCACAGCGGCGGAGTCCTCCATGCGAGACCTCGTTGCCGAAGTGCGTAGCGCCCTGCTCGAACGCGGCCTGCGCGGCTTCCTCGAGGCCTGATCCCCGCCAGTGCACGCCCGCATCGGCCCATGTGTCACTCCGGGCGACTATTCACTGTGCAGGCACTCGCCGCGGCCAGCATCGAAACGCCCTGACCAGCGGTTTTACGGCGCACCCCGGAAACGAGGACCGCAGAACCGACGGAAAAGTCGCCATTCGTGACACCTGAGGACCCAACCCCGCCCCGACGGCCACGTCATTCAGCCACGTGATGAGGCGGGCTACCTGCCCAGGCGGCGCTCCCGGCTGGCGAAGTCGCGCAGCGCCCGCAGGAAGTCCACGCGCCGGAAGGCCGGCCAGTTGACCTCGCAGAAGTAGTACTCGGAGTGCACCGACTGCCACAGCAGGAACCCGGAGAGCCGCTGCTCACCCGAGGTGCGGATGACCAGGTCGGGGTCGGGCTGCCCCTTGGTGTAGAGGTGCTCGGTGATGTCCTCCTCGCTGAGCGATGCAGCCACCTCCTCCAGGCTCACCCCGGCGGCGGCCCGCTCGCGCAGCAGCTCGCGCACAGCGTCGGCGATCTCCTGCCGACCCCCGTAGCCGACGGCAATATTGACCTGCATGCGCCGGTCCTCGGCCTCCACAGCCTTGGCATCCTCGCCGGCCGGCCCAGCCGCCCCAGAGGCCTCCGCACTCGCAGGCCGGGAGCGGACGACGGCGGCGCGCAGGCGCTCGGCCAGCGGCTCGGGCAGGAGGTCGACGGCACCCACGAGGCGCAGGCTCCAGCGGCCGGTCTCGGCGAGCTCGTCAACGGCGTGGGCGATGATGTCCAGCAGGGGCGAGAGCTCGGCCGGGTCGCGGGAGAGGTTGTCGGTGCTCAGCAGCCACAGGGTGACGACCTGGACCCCCATCTGCTCGGCCCACCCGAGGAACTCCTCGATCTTGTCCGCGCCGCGCTTGTGTCCCTGCGCGGCCCCGAAGCCCATGGACTTGGCCCAACGCCGGTTGCCGTCGAGGATGACACCCACGTGGTGGGGCACCGTGGCCGGGTCGATGCGCGCAGCCAGCCGTCGCTCATAGATGTCGTAGAGGAGGTTGTCGCCTGCCATGCCGTGTTCCTCGGGGCTCCTCGGTGGGGTTGTTGGGGGACGGGGCCCGACGGCGCGGGGCCATCCCAACGCTATCGCGCGACGCCCCTCTCGCGCTGGACGAGTCGGCTAACAGCCAGGTCAAATCCGGCCATCAGGTTCACCCAAAGTTGCCGGGGCACAACGGAGGCACGCCTGGACGCCAGGCCGCACCGGCTCTGGTGACGACGGCCGGGGACCTCCCGACGCGCACGAACGTGCCTGCCGCGTCACATCGTCGTCCGGACCGCTACCACCACAACTTACGCTCGCGTAACCTACGGAGTCGTAAGGTTCAGAATCGCCCCTGGTCCCAGCCCACACCAGCCAGAAGGACGCTCACACCCATGTCACCGACACCGCCTTCAACGCCGCCGGCCTCGCGCCGCTCCGCGTCCGCGAATGCCAAGGGCGTCATCGCCGCCGTCAAGCCGAGGCTGCGCGGGTGGATCCACGCTGGTACCGCACCACTGGCCCTGGCGGCCTGCATCGTGCTGACGGTGCTGGCGCCGGGAGCGGGCCTGAAGTGGGCCTGCGCCGTCTACCTGACGTGCTCGCTGCTGCTGTTCGCCAACTCCGGCGTCTACCACATCGGCACCGGGCACTGGCCGGCGAAGGTCGCGGCCACGCTGCGGCGGATCGACCACGCGAACATCTACCTGCTCATCGCCGGCACCTACACGCCCCTGTCGGCGGCGCTGCTGCCGACGCGCACGGCCACCCTGGTCCTGGGGATCGTGTGGGCGGGGGCCGCGATCGGCACGGCCACGAACCTGTTGTGGATGCACGCCCCACGCTGGTTCACCACCGCCCTCTACATCATCCTGGGCTGGGTGGCGGTCTGGTTCCTGCCGCAGTTCTGGCGGACAGGCGGCCCCGCGATCGTGTGGCTGCTGGTGGCCGGCGGCGTGACCTACACGCTGGGCGCCGTCGTCTACGCCCGCAAGACGCCCGACCCCTCGCCGCGCTGGTTCGGCTTCCACGAGATCTTCCACGTGTGCACCGTGGCCGCATGGGCCTGCCAGTGCGTGGCCTGCTTCCTGACGGTTCTGCGCTAGCGGGGACGGCAGGCTACGGGAGGCGGCCGCTGAGGCAACCAGTCCGACGCACGGCCCATCACGCCGTCGAGCCGCCCACTTTTCCCGCCGAGTCCCCAAACCTCACAACGACGTCGATCAGGTGGGCTGGCAAGGATTCGCCCGCCTCGCCGCCCGAGCGCAGCCCCGGAATACTCCAGCACCTTTCGCCAACTACACAGCATTCCCTCAGGCTGCGGCGTAGACTCGCGCTTCAAACCCGGTCGGCCCTGTAAGGAGCCGCCGGGTATCGTCGTCGCAAGGTAACCCGACCGGCTGCCGAGCGACCAGCACCAGTCATCCAAGGAGGACCCATGTCCGAACAGTCACAGGGAACCTGGCTCACCCAGGAGGCCTACGACCGGCTGTCCGCCGAGCTCGAGCACCGCAAGACGACCGAGCGCAAGGAGATCGCCCAGCGCGTGGAGGCGGCTCGCCAGGAGGGTGACCTGCGGGAGAACGCCGGCTACCACGCCGCCCGCGAGGAGGCGGGGCTCAACGAGGCGCGCATCATCCAGCTCGAGGAGACCCTGGAGAACGCACAGATCGGCGAGGCTGCCGACGACGGCTCGATCTCGGCCGGCACCATCGTCACCGCGAAAGTGGCCGGCAAGGAGCAGGTCTTCGCCCTGGGCGGCCAGGAGATCACCGCGGACGTGCCCGACGGCGTCAAGGTCTTCTCCCCTGACGCCCCGCTGGGCCAGGCCCTCATGGGGCACCGTGCGGGCGACACCGTTTCCTACGATGCCCCCACCGGCCGGAAGATCCAGGCCGAGATCGTCAAGGTCGAGCGAGTCTGAGTCCCTTTCCCCTTCCACCGAGCCGGGCATTTTTCGCGTAGCCCCACCGAAATTCCGTTGGGCACCGCGAAAAATGCCCGGCTCGATGTCTCCACCCCGACCACTCCTCGCAGTCAGTGAAGCGCGGGCGGGAATAGGGGCCTCGCGCAGTACCGTGTCCTCATGTTCAACGCCCTTCGTCACTCGCTCAGCGGATCGGCGCCGGCCGGCCGCGAGACGCCGGTCCTGCCCGCCCCCGGAGACCATCCGGTGCTGGGGACTCCCCTGGACGGGCCGTGGCCCGAGGGCAGCCGGGTCATCTACCTGGCGGCCGGCTGCTTCTGGGGCGTGGAGCGGATCCTGTGGCGCCAGGACGGCGTCGTCTCGACGTCGGTTGGCTACATGGGCGGCCAGACGCCCAACCCCACCTACCAGGAGGTGTGCACCGGGGCGACCGGTCACGCCGAGACAGTGCGCGTCGTCTACGACCCGGCCGTCTGCGGCGAGGGCGGGGAGACCCTGCTCAAGACCTTCTGGGAGAACCACGACTCCACACACCTGAACCGTCACGGCAACGACGTCGGCACCCAGTACCGCTCGGCGGTGTGGACGACGACGCCCGCCCAGCGCGAGGCGGCCGTGCGGATCCGCGAGGCCTTCCAGGGCGAGCTGACCCGCCTGGGCCTGGGCACCTGCGTGACCACCATTGAGGACGCCGCCGACGCGCCGGCTCAGTTCGGCGGCCCCTACTACCTGGCCGAGGACTACCACCAGGCTTACCTGCACAAGAACCCCAGCGGCTACTGCAACCACGGCCCCAACGGGGTGACCTGCCCGGTCGGCATCACGGACCTACCCGCCCAGACCGACATCCTGGCCCCCGAAGACGCACCGGCCTGAGGGCGCCACCCCAGCCATTGACGGGTCAATCACCAGCGTTCTCACACGTTGCGTTGAGATGCTGTCCCCCGGTCGCCGGCCAGCACTCCCGGCTGTGAGCGCCCGCGACACCCAGACCTGTTTCCCTGCGCACCACAGGAGGCTCAACCCCGATGAGCAGCCAGCAGACGAGCACCCCGTTGGACCGGTCTCCAGCGGGGGCGGCCTCGCAGCCCCACTGGTCTGAGGACACAGACTTCCAGTGGCGCGCCGCAACCGAGCTGCTCATCGCCATGGGGGTCCCACGCTCCACCGCCCGCCTCACCGGCGACCTGCGCAGTTCCGTCGCACACCTGGAGGAGGTCGACGCGCGCCTGCCCCGTGACGGCAAGCCCCTTCCGGAGGCCGACCGCCTCACCCGCAACAACGCCGTCGACGACGTCGCCCGGGCCATCCTGCCGCTGGCGCACGCCACCCTGGAGCGGATCCGGGCAGAGGGGCTGCGCACCGAGGTCGTCGGCGTCGACTACGACGCCCTGTGCGACGCCGTCGAGCAGCTCGAGGCCACTTACCGCGCCGGCTGGTGGCGCGCGGCCGAGAGGGAGGGCGCCGACTTCTTCCTGCGCGAGGTCGAGGCCCTCAACCGTCTTAACGTCCCGTCGGTGCGGGCCAACTGGCGTGACGCCGGCAAGATCGTGAATATCCTGCGCAAGATGCCCGTCTCGACGCTGCGGCGCGTGGCTCGCACAAGCAACCCCATGGCGCTGCGGCTCATGGTGCTGTTCAACCTCCAGGCCGGCTACCGCGACGGCAGCTTCGACAAAACCATCTCCATCCCCCGTCTCATCCACACCCGCACCAGCGAGTACCGTACCGAGTACCGGGCCGGCTCAGCCGCTTAGCGCGAGCCGCGCCACCGCCACCAGCCCGCTCACTTCGACAAAAACTTCAAAATCGACGCGGCTCCGGGTCGTTTGTGAAGTTTTGGTCGAAGTGAGGGAGGGAGGAGGGGCTCACCAGCGTCGGCCAGTGGGTCTGACCCCGGCAGCGGCCAGCCGCTGCAGCATCTGAGCCCCGGTGTCGCCCCAGGCCTGCGCCCATGTCCAGCGGGCCACCGTCAGGCCCGAGGCCCGCAGCGCGTCCTCCCTGAGCTTCTCACGCCACACGACATCCTCCGGGTCCTGCCCGAAGGAGGCCGACCGGTACTTGACCCGACCGTCGAACTCCCCGGCTACCCCATAATCCGGCCAGTAGTAGTCCAGGATGTAGAGCTCCGACCCGACCCGTACACTGACCTGCAGCTCCGGCTTGGGAAGCCGGTGCTCCCACATGCGCACCCGGGACATCGACTCGCCCGGCGACTCGGAGCGGCCGTCGGCCAGGCGCACAGCCTGCCGAGCGCGAGGGCCGCCACGCGCCGTCTCGGGCAGACGCGCCAGTGCCTCCTCCAGGGCGTCCGCAGAGCACAGCCCGTTGTGCAAGGCCGCATCCATAGCGGCGACCCCCGCCATGAGGCCGTTCCAGCGCGCCAGGTCAATGAGCGAGTCCGGCAGCGCGACGGCGAGATGCGCTCCTATCCGGACGACCTCAGTGCCACGGCGCCGGAGGTGACGTCTCAGCAAGGAGGTCCGCACCCGGCCGGGACTGCCGTCCACAACCTCCACCCGGCGCAGGACCGTCCCCACCAGCGGCAACCCGTAGGCGGCGACGGCGGAGGCACCCGCCAGCACCAGGTCCTCGCCGTACTTCCGGTGCGCCGCCTCGAGCAGCAGCTCGTAGCGCTCCATCCACGCAGCCTCCTGCCAGGCCGCGCGGGGTGCGTAGACGCCGGCGGCGACGCGCAGCCAGTCGTGGCTGAGGTCCGGGCGCGCGCACGCGGCGCCGTCGAGACCGGTCTCGTTCCACATCAGCGGGCGCAGGGCCCCGACGTCGGACAGGGGCAGGGAGGAGATCGCGGCGGTCATGCCCCCATGCTGCCCGCAACGCCCCGGCTCTCGCCCGGTGCGCTTGCCGCCCTGTGGAAACAAGGGGCCGACGACGCCGTTGTGGACACCGGGATCGCGGATCACTTCGACCGAATCTTCAGAATCGACGCGGCTCCGGGTCGATTCTGAAGATTTTGTCGAAGTGTGGGTGGGAGGCTGTGCGGGAGGGGGGACGTGCGTGGCGGGGTCGGTCGGGGCTGGCCTCGTCAGTCCTCGTCGGGCCGGCCGGCCAGCTCGAGCTTGCGGTAGCGGCTGACGGCCGCGGCGACGTCGACCATGCGGGGGCGCACGAGGAAGGCGGGCCGCACGCGCTCGTCGGTCAGGGCATCCAGACCCTCGTCGTCGAGCAGGGCCTCGAGGTCATCCAGGCACTCGCGCAGCGGGGAGGCCCCATCGAAGCGCTGCTCCAGCAGGGCGCGCAGGGCGTAGGCGATGGCCTCGGCCTGCCCCGGGTCGGTGACGCCGCCGACGTCGGAGATGTCGATGTCCTCCCGGTCCAGGACGAGGGTGGAGGTGCCCTGGGCGCGGGTGCGCACCGGTCCCCGGCGGGTGCGCGGCGGGGCGGGCTCGGGGACGCGCTGGCGCGGCTCGGCGAAGTCCTCCAGGCCGGTCAGGGGCCGGGGCTGGTCGGCCACGACGCGGCGGGCCTGCTCGGTGACGTCGCGCAGGTGGTAGGCGTCCATGAGCAGGACCCGGTCGGCCACGTCCAGGTAGTCCCCGGAGCCGCCCATGACCATGACCGTGGAGACGCCCCGCCGGCGGAACAGCGCGGTGATGCGGTCCACCAGGGGCGTGATGGGTTCGCGCTCGGCGGCCACCAGCTCGCGCATGCGCGAGTCGCGGATGAGCAGGTTCGTGGCGGAGGTGTCCTCGTCCAGCAGCAGCGTCGTGGCGCCGGCCTCGACGGCCTCGATGATGGAGGCGGCCTGGGAGGTGGATCCCGAGGCGTTGCGGGTGGTGAAGGAGGAGGTGTCGCGCCCGGCGGGCAGGTGGGAGATAAACGGGGTCAGGTCGACGCCGGTCACGGCGCGCCCGTCGGCGGCCCGTACCTTGACGGCGTCGGGGACCGTGGCGACGAGCTCTCGCCCGTCCCCGGGCACGTGCGGGTAGACGCCGCGCTCGATGGCGCTCAGCAGCGTGGACTTGCCGTGGTAGCCGCCTCCGACGATGACGTTGACGCCCGCCTCGACGACGGTGCCGCGCACCGTCCCGGCGTGCGGGAGCTCGACCGTGGCGGCCATGGAGTCGGGGGCCTGGAGGGGGACGCCGCCGTCCAGGGGCTCGTCGCTCACCCCGGAGCGGCGTGGCAGGACGGAGCCGTCGGCGAGGAAGGCCACCCAGCCGTTGCGGGCGACCTCCGCGGTCAGGGCCTGGTGGTCCTCGAGGGTGGCGACGTGGCGCACGAGCCGGTCGCCCCGCTCACCGGTGAGGTCCATGGCCTCCTCCAGCTCGCGCACGAGGTCGCGCCCCACGATCCGGGAGGCCTCGTGGCCCTGGATGGAGCGGCCCTGGGCGGGCAGGGCCAGGCGGGCGCGGATCTCCAGGGTCCAGCCGGTCCCCTCCTTCTTCTCGTCGGGGCGCACGATGACGCTGGAGCGCTGCAGGATCTCCTGACCCGGAGAGGCGATGGACAGCGCCGTGCCGCGGAAGCCCGCGTGCAGCTCGCGGGTGAGGAAGTCGCCCACGGCCAGGCGGCGGTCTGCGTCGGCCAGCAGGTCGGCCTCGTCGAGCAGCTCCAGGCCGTGCAGGTCGGTGGGCACGTCCAGGTGGATGCGCGTGGGCGGGGCGTAGGGGTCGGACTGGACGCGGTCGATGTGCAGGAACCAGCCGGCAGGCGCCCGGTAGCGTCCGACGATCGCCTTGTAGGCGGCGTAGGAGCGTCCGTCGAGGGCGTGAAGGTGGCCGACGAGGTCGGCCAGGAGGCCGTCGCGGGGCTCGTCGTCGTAGACGCGGCGCGAGCGGCCGCGCTCGCCATCCCGGTAGCCTCGGTCTCCGCCCCGGCCGCCGCCGGAGCCGCCTCGGTAGCCGCGGTCGCCATCCCGGTACCTGCGGCCCCCACCGCCGCCGGAGCTTCCCCGGTAACCGCGGTCGCCACCCCGGTAACCGCGCTCGCCGTATCCGCCCCTGTCGTCCCGGCGGGAACCGTCTCGCTCGCTGCGCTCAGTCATGGGGAAACCCTACCCACCCGCTATGCCGCGCCCCGGTAGCCCCGGCACGAACGACGTCGCCGCCGGGGCACCCGCAGGTACCGCCGACGGCGATGTAGTGGACTGGCGTCCTCCGGCTCAGCCGAACAAGCTGAGCTCGCAGTCCTCAGCGCAGGGAGGCCAGGGCGTCGGAGTGGGCGACGACGTCGCGCACCATGGCCGGGACCTCGGCGTCGTGGAAGGCGGCCGGCGAGAAGGCGCCGTCGGCGAAGTCGGTGTTGAGCGACAGGAACACGTTGGAGGCCACGACGGTGGCACCCATGCCCTGGAGGATCTGCTGGAGGTGGCTGACGGCGCGGATACCGACGCTGTAGGAGTAGCCAACCACGCCCACGCCCTTGTTGGCCACGGCGCCGGGCTGGAGGAAGTCAATGGCGTTCTTCAGGGCGCCGGGGATGGAGAAGTTGTACTCGGGGGTGACGAAGATCAGCGCGTCGAAGGACTTCAGAGCCTCATCGAAGGCAGCGCCGGCCGAGTCGCTGGGGGCGGCCATGCGCGGGGGGATCTCCTCGGCGAACAGGGGCAGGTTGAAGGAGGCGATGTCGACGATCTCGGCCTCAACGCCCTCGATCTCGTTGGCCTGGTCAACCACCCACTGGGCGATGGTGCCACCCACACGGTTGGGGCGGACGGAACCGACGACGACGGCAAGACGGGTCATGCTTTTCTCCTGGTCGAGATGAGCCGGGGCGGGGTCAGCGTCAGGCGAAGACTCCTATGGCGCACCCGGCCGCAACAATTGATTTACCAATAACCTTATGGGAATTCCGACAGAGAGAGCGACCCCTTATTGCATGATACCTGCCACAACGCAGCCCACCCGTCCCCGCTTTTCCGGTGAGGGCGGACGGCGCCGCGAACTCGTCACGGATTATCGGGCCAGGAAGAAGCGGAAGGCGGGGTCGGCGGTCTCCTCGTTGTAGGAGTAGCCGAGGCGGTCCATGTGCTCGGTCAGCTCAGTGTCGTCGGGCCCGGCCGCGAAGGCGCACAGGATACGGCCGTAGTCGGCGCCGTCGGTGCGGTAGTGGAACAGGGTGATGTTCCAGCGGGTGCCCAGCACCTGAAGGAAGTGGACCAGCGCCCCGGGCGACTCGGGGAAGAGGAAGGAGAAGAGGCGCTCGGGCACGCCCGGGGTGGCGCGCCCGCCGATCATGGAGCGCACGTGGACCTTGGCGAGCTCGTCGTCGGTGAGGTCGATGACCTCGTAGCCGGCCTCCTCTAGGTCCGCCACGATCTCGGCGCGCTCCTGGCTGCGGGCGGTGCGCACGCCCACGAAGATGCGGGCGGGGTCGGTGGCGGCGCGGGCCGCGGAGAGACGGTAGTTGAACTCGGTGACCGAGCGGGCTCCCAGGACCGAGGCGAAGCGCAGGAAGGAGCCCTGCTCCTCGGGGATGGTGACCCCGAGAATGGCCTCTCGCTGCTCACCGATCTCGCTGCGCTCGGAGATGTAGCGCAGCTGATGGAAGTTGAGGTTGGCGCCGGACAGGACGAAGGCGAGGCGCTCGCCGGACAGGTGGTGCTCGGCGACGTAGCGCTTGAGACCCGCCAGGGCCAGGGCGCCGGAGGGCTCGGAGATGGCGCGCACGTCGTCGAAGATGTCGCGCACGGCAGCGGAGGTCTCGTCGGAGGAGACGGTGACGACGTCGTCGAGCAGGGCCCGGCACATACGGAAGGTCTCCTCGCCGATGCGGCGCACGGCCACCCCTTCGGCAAACAGGCCCACGTGGTGCAGGGTGATGGGCTCCCCGCCCAGCAGGGCGGCCTTGAGGCAGGCCGACTCCTCGTGCTCGACGCCGATGACCTTGATCCCGGGCATGAGCTGCTTGATGAGGACGGCGACGCCGGCCGCCAGCCCACCGCCGCCCACGGGCACGAAGACGCGGTCGAGGTGGGCGTCCTGCTGGATGAGCTCCAAGCCGATGGTGCCCTGGCCGGCGATGACGCGGGGGTCGTCGAAGGGGGCGATGTAGGACAGTCCCTCGACCTCGGCCAGGCGGGTGGCCTCGGCCTTGGCGGCGTCGAAGTTGTCCCCGTGGAGGCGGACCTCGCCGCCCAGGGCGCGAACGGCGTCAACCTTGATCTGGGGGGTGACGGTGGGCATGACGATGATGGCGCTCATCCCCAGAAGGGCGGCGGAGCGGGCCACGCCCTGGGCGTGGTTGCCGGCCGAGGCGGTGACGACGCCGCGCTCGCGCTCGGCCGGGCTCAGGGAGCGCATGGCGTTGTAGGCGCCGCGGATCTTGAAGGAGTGGACGGTCTGGAGGTCCTCGCGCTTGACCTCGACGGTGTTGCCCAGGCGGGCCGACAGGGCAGGCATCTCCTGCAGGGGCGTGTGCTCGGCCGCCTCGTAGACGGGGGCCTTGAGGATCTCCCGCAGGTAGCGGGCGCTGTCCCAGGCCGGGGTTCCGTTGCTGCTGACGCTATCGAGCTCATTCACGAGTGACAGCGTAACGGGCAAGGCGCCGCCCGGCTCAAGCCGGCGGTCGTGAACGCACGTGTTGGACACAATGCACATGAGCACCAGTACGCTGGATTCCCCTATATAAGGGAGTCAAAGACGAAGACGCCGAGGCCAGTCGGCACGCTGAAGAGAAGAACGGGAGAAGATCATGAGCACCGCCGCAAACAGCTCCACCGTCACCACCTCGTGGGAGCAGCTCAGGCAGGAGTCGCTGGCCGCTATGACCGAGGCCGAGCGAGCCGAGTACAACCGGGCTGCCATCGAGACCGAGGCCCGCCTCCAACTTGCCGAACTGGTTTACAACGCGCGTGCTGCCGCAGGAATCTCCCAGACAGAACTGGCCCGACGCGCAGGAACACGTCAGTCCGTCATCTCTGCGATTGAAAACGGCGCTCAAGCGCCCGGCGGCGTCATGCTCGCACGTATCGCTCACGCTCTCGGCGGGACTCTCGGGATTCACGTCGCTGCCTAGTACATACGTCATGTTCCCACCTCCTCACCGGGTCTCACACGATGCTGCGCCATACGATGTGTCCGCAGAGCGAGCATGTCATCAGTTCACCGGAGCCGGCGGGAATAATTCGGGCGGACCGCAAGGTTGGTATGCACACCCTACGGAAAGGAGCCGCCATGTCGCTCCAGCTCTTCGAGCTCGTCCCCACCGCCCCGTCGCGCGAGGCCGCTGAGGCCCTCATCGCCCAGGTCTCCCAGGCCGTTGAGGCCGCCGGCGCCTCCGTCCTGGAGTCGCAGGTCACCGCCAGCCACGAACGCATCTTCACCATCGTCGAGCTCGCCTCCGACGACGTCGCCGGCCTGACCGAGGCCGTCCGGTCCGCTGCGGCCGATGCCGAGGTCACCGGCCCCGACGAGGTCCGCCTCGTGGGCGCCGACCTGGAGGACGTGCGCGCCCTGGCCCGCAAGGCCGACTACCTCGTGGAGTGGGACATCCCCGAGGAGATCTCCATGGAGACCTACCTGGCGCGTAAGAAGGCCAACTCCCCCAAGTACGCCCAGGTGCCGGAGGTGAGCTTCCTGCGCACCTACGTGCGTGAGGACACGGTCAAGTGCCTGTGCTTCTACGACGCCCCCGACGAGGAGGCCGTGGTGCGCGCCCGGGAGGCCGTCTCCACCCCGATCGACCGCCTCCACGCCCTGGAGGGCTGAGGTCCCGATCCGCCGACGAGGTGGGCGCCACCCCATTGCGCGGTTGGCGCCCGCCTCGTTGTCTGTGCCCGACGGCGCAGCCCCTCGCGGCTGGCCTGGGCAGGGCCGGAGCCGGGCCGCTGCCGCCGGGCCCTAAACGTCTCAGCGGCTCCTGCGGTCTTATCGCCGCATGCTGCGGGAGGCGGCCACCGACGTGATCGACAGGACCACGAGGGCGGCGGCGGGCGTGGCCACGGCCCAGGGGGCCCGCTCGATGTAGGGCAGAGCGTCGGACAGGACCAGCCCCCACTCCGGTGCGGGGCTCTGGGCGCCCAGGCCGAGGAATCCCAGGGCCGCCAGGGCCAGGGCCTTGCCGGGCAGCCTCAGTGCCGCGTGGCGCGCCAGGGGGCCGACGACGGCGGGCAGGACCCGGGTCAGGGTGATCCGCACGCGCCCCTCCCCCAGGACCGGGGCGAGGAGGACGTCGGGGCGCTGCCGGTTCTCGGCGACGAGCCCGGCGGCGTGGGAGGCCAGGGGCGCCCAGCCGACACCGGCCACGGCGATGGCGGCGCCTGTGGCACTGGGCCCGGAGACCCCGGCGACGATGAGCCCGGCCAGGATCGGCGGGGCGGCGTTGGCGACCTCGATGAACCCCGTGGCGGCCCGCGGCGCCAACCCCACCAGCATTGCGATGACGAAGCACACCACCGTGACGATGACGGCGCCGCTCACCGTGGACACGGCCCCGTGAGCCACCCGCGCCAGCACGTCGCGCCCGAGCGAGTCGGCGCCCAGCGGGAGGGCGGCGCTGGGAGCTGCGAGCTTGTCCGCGACGACGGCGTAGGGGTCGCGCCGGATCCCGACGGCCACCATGAGGGCCAGCAGGGC
Source organism: Actinomyces acetigenes (assembly GCF_031296635.1). NCBI lineage: Bacteria > Bacillati > Actinomycetota > Actinomycetes > Actinomycetales > Actinomycetaceae > Actinomyces > Actinomyces acetigenes. Next base: position 2,822 of record NZ_JASPFC010000038.1, on the reverse strand, counting down.
GGCGCCGCTGACGGCGATGACGCGGGCGGCCCACCCCGGGTGCTCCACCGGGGGCGGTGCCGTCAGCCCGCCTGCCCCGGCGGCCCACCCCATGAGGAGGTGTCGGGCCGCTCCGGCGATGACGCCGGCGGCCAGCGCCAGGGCGAGCAGCAGCAGGATCTGGGCCTGGAGTGCCGGCACGTCCTGGGCGGAGGCGGCGTCCAGGAGCTCGCGACCCAGCCCGGGGATGGCGAAGATCTTCTCCACGGCGACCGCGCCGCCGGTCAGGGCGACGACGACGAGCGCCACCTGCCCGGTCAGTGGCGCCAGGGCCCGCCGCAGGACGGCCCCGGCCAGGGTCCACCCGCGGATGCCAGCGGTGGACCAGGTGGCCACCCAGCGTTCGGAGAAGGTGGCGGTGACGGCGTCTGAGACGAGTCCGCCGAGGTAGCCGCCGGTGGGCAGGCCCAGGCTGAGGGCCGGCATGATGACCTTCTCGGGGCTGGCCCACCCGAAGGGCGGCAGGATCCTGAGGTAGACGGCCAGGACGAGCATGAGGATCGGGGCCAGGAGGTACTCGGGCAGGGAGATGAGGACCGCGGAGGCGGCTCCGCCGCGGGGCCGGGGGCGCCCTCGCAGCCCGTCTCGTAGGGCGGGCAGGACCAGGGCGGCGGCCACGATGACTCCGACGCCGAGCGCGGCGGCCATGAGGCTCAGGGAGACCCCGAAGGCGTCGACGGCGTCTGGTCCGACGTCGGCCCCCGAGACCCAGGAGCGGCCCAGGTCGCCGCGGGCCACCCCGGCCAGCCAGTGCCCGATGACGTGGAGGGGGCCGCCGTCGATCCCGATGCTCCTGCGGATGGAGTCCAGGACCTCCGGTGTGGGTTCCCGGTCGGAGGAGGTGGCGCGCAGGATCGTCAGGGCAGGGTCCTTGCCCGAGAGCCAGGGCAGCATGCCCACCAGGCCCATGAGGCAGGCCAGGGCGAGCAGGCGTGAGACGGCGGTGACGAGGTCACCCGTGCGCAGGCGCCCGGCGGCCCGGGTGAACACGCCGTTCACTTCTTCACGGTCGTGGCCGAGGTGATGAGGGCGCGCTCGTCCGGGTCGCGCTGGGCGCCGGTGACCCCGGCGGCCTCGCCCTGGATGACGCGCTCGTGGGCGAGCGGGATGGCGGCACCGGTAGCGAGGATGGCCTGCTCGGCGGCCATGATGGCCTTGCGGCGCTCGTCGCCGGGCTGCGTGGCGGCGGCCTTGGAGATGGCGGCGTCGACCTTCTCATCGTGCAGGCCGCTCATGGAGTAGGAGCCGGAGGAGGAGAAGTCGGCGGTCATGTAGGCGACGGCATCGCCGGAGTCCTGGACGGTGGAGCGCGACACGAGGACAGCGTGGAACGTGCCGGCCAGGGCCTCGGACTCGATCTGGTTGTACTCGCGCACGTCCTGAGTGACTTTGAAGCCGGCGGCCTCGAGCTGCTGGGCCAGGAGGGGAACCATCTCACCGAGCTCGGGGCGGTCGGTGTAGGAGGCCAGGGTGATGGCGGTGCCGGCAGGGACGGTCCCGGCGGCGGTGGCGCCGGGGACCTTACCGGTGGCGGCCGCGCCGGAGGCTCCGGGGTAGGTCTCCTTCTTCCAGGCGCGTAACTCGGCGGCCCAGGGCACGGCCGGCCCCAGGAGTCCGACGGGAGAGTCGGCGTGGCCCTCGAAGACGGTCTTGATGAGGGCGGCGGGGTCGACGGCGTTGCGGGCGGCGGCGCGCAGGGCGGGGTCGGCGAAGGGGCCGGAGCGGGTGTTGAGGTAAAGGGTGGAGGTGCGCGGGGTGGACACCTCGTGGAGGAGGTTCTTGTCGATGTTGCCGACCTGCGCGACGGGGACGGCCTCGACGATGTCGGCGGTGTCGGTGCGCAGGGCGTTGGCGCGGGCGGCGCCGTCGGGCACGTAGGTGACGTCGATGCCGGGGGCGGCGGCCTTCGTGCCCCAGTACGTGTCGTTGCGCTCCAGGGTGGCGCCGGAGGAGCCGTTGGCCTGCTTGAGGATGAAGGCGCCGGTGCCGTGGCCGACAGGGTCGATGGCGCCGTCGGAGGAGCTCGGGTAGGCGGCCGGGGACAGGATGACGAGCTGGGGGCTGGACAGGCGCTGCGGCATGAGGGGGTCGGGGGCCGCGGTGGTCAGGAGGAGGTCCTTGCCGTCGGCCTTCGCGGTGAGCTGGATCCCGTCCAGGACGCGCGGCGGCTTGGCGGCGGTGGCGGCGAAGGTGAGGGCGGCGGCCGCGTTCTCGGCGCTCAGGGCGGCACCGTCGTGGAAGGTGACGCCCTCGCGCAGGGTGAGGCGCCAGGTGGTCTCGCCCTCGCGCTTCCAGGAGGTGGCGAGCAGCTCCTGGGCGTCGCCGTCGGCGTTGAGCGTGGTGAGGCTCTCGGCGCAGGACCAGCGAACGAGCTTGGAGCCGTCGTTGGTGAGCGGGTTGAGCTTGCTCTCGGGGGCGTGGAACATGGCCAGGCGGATGCGACCGTCGCCCGACGAGCTGCGCGAGCAGGAGGCGACGGCGGCGGCGCCGGCTCCGACCCCGAGGACGGCGAGGACCTGGCGGCGGGTGACGGCGGGGGTGGGCACGGACATGGATGCTCCTTCGGGCCTGGGTCGGGGTGTCAGCTGTCGGGGATGTCGTCAGTCGGTGGCAGCGGTCGGCAGGGTGGGGACGGCGTCGCGCAGGGCGCGGGTGGCCGGGTGGGCGGGTCGCGTGAGGAGGCGGCGCATGGGGGCGTCCTCGACGATGGCGCCGCCGTCCATGACCAGGGCTCGCTGGCAGACGCGGGCGACGGCGGCCAGGTCGTGCGACACCACCAGCAG
>NZ_JASPFC010000037.1:0-24311 GCF_031296635.1 Actinomyces acetigenes | reverse complement strand
TAGGAGAAGGGTTGGAGGGAAAGGGAGGCCGCGGGACTCTGCTGGCCTGACCCCGCCTGGGTGTGTGGACTCTTCTTTAGCGTGGGCTGCTTTGTGGGGTATATCTTCGTTTCCTGTGGTGCATCGCGTCAATCGATGCTCGGTATCTGCGGGTGCTATCCCGTCCGGTGAGCGCGAGCCTCTAAATGTTGTTGTTCCAGCCGTTGTCGGAGGGTACTCTTTGCATCGATGGAGGGCGCTGATTGTTTCCAGTCAACTAGCCTGCTGGCAGGATCGTGAGAAGAGCTCTTTGGGGTGGCTGCGTCGGCATGGAGTGAGGGCGGTCATTGTGTTTAATGTGAATGTTATTCGTCTTAGTGCCCCGTCGCCAGACGAGTTTTATCTAGGTGTGGGTGATGTGTATCCAATTTAAGATCATCTAGAGGGAAGGAGTCGCTGCGTGGATGGGGCGGCTAATTCTCTGGTGCTCAGGTCTTGGTCCTGGAGGCTGTCCGGGGCGAGCTCAGGTGGTGGGGCTGACATATCGCCACCGTTTTATCTGTCAAAGGAGATAGATCATGGAGGATGGCGTGGTATCGGACCCGATTCCGATCAGTTTGGTGGTTCATTCCGTCTACTGCCCGAGGAGAGCTTGGCTCGAATCGGTGGGGGAGAAGACGGACACCATGCAGATGCAAGCCGGATTGGATGCTCACCGGCGCGTCGACAATACCGCGGAGAGCAGGGCGAGTGAGCATCGGGCGGTGAACGTGCGCTCAGAGCGTCTCGGACTGTCCGGGCGCTGCGACGTCATCGAGGGCACAGATGATGGCCCGCTGACAGTCGTGGAGTACAAGGCCACCCCTGTGCGGCGGCGTCCCGAGGTCACCTACGCCAGCCGGCTCCAACTTGCGCTTCAGACCCTGTGTCTCAAGGAGATGGGACGAGAGGTTCGGTGCACGGAGATTTACTTCACCGGACACCGCCGGCGAGTCGAGGTCGACCTGACCGATGCCGACTTCGCCCGGGCTGAGGAAGCGGTCGCACATACGCGCCGTCTGATTGGGGCGTCCCGGGCGCCTGAGCCGCCTGACGATGACAGTCGCTGCCAGTGGTGCTCCCACGTTTCGGTGTGCTTGCCTTCTGAGCATCGGTATGAGAACGCCCGGCGGCGGGTTGTCGCCTCCGCACCCGACGCCCAGATCCTCCACGCGGCCACCGCTGGTTCGCGGGTGTCCCTCAGTAGCGGGCGAGTCGAGGCCACCAAAGCCGGAGAGCGCCTTCTCAGCGTGCCGATTGAACGGGTGCTCGGTCTAGTGGTCCATGGGAACGTCGATGTCTCCTCGGCTCTGCTGCGTGAACTGTGCTGGCGCGACCGGTGCGTGGTGTGGTGCTCATGGTCCGGCCGAGTGATCGGCTGGTCTCAGGGCGCAGACTCTCCTAATGGGCTCCAGCGGGTGCGCCAGCATGTTGCCAGCGCCGAGGGGAGGCTGGACATCGCCCAGCAGATGGTCTCGGCGAAGATCGCGAACCAGGCCACGCTATTGCGACGTAACGGTGAGGCCGCTGATACCGTGGAGCAGATGCGTCGCCTGCAACGCGACGCCGTGTCAGCGCAGTCGTTGGCCGATCTGCTTGGAGTGGAGGGCGAGGCTGCCGGGCTCTACTTCGATTCCTTCCCGACGATGCTCACTGGAAATACGGCGGCCTTTGCAGCGTCCCGGTGGAGAGGAAGACGACGCCGACCGGCGCCCGATCCCGCCAACGCGGCCCTGGACTACACCTACGCCTTGCTTTTAGGAGACTGCATCCGATCGCTGGTGGCCTGCGGCCTCGACCCCCACGCAGGCTTCCTTCACTCCAGCTCGCGCAACAAGCCCGCCCTGGCGCTTGACCTCATGGAGGAGTTCAGGGCGCCGGTGGCCGATTCTGTCGTCGTGCGTGCCTTTCGCAACGGTGAGCTGACCGAGCGGGACTTCACGGGGGAGGTGGGGAGTTGCCGGATGACGGACCGTGGGCGTAAGCAGCTGATCTCCGGGTTCGAGCGCCGCATTGAGACCTCCTTCCGGCACTCGGTGTTCGGCTACGACGTCACCTGGCGGCGAGCCATTGAGGTCCAGGCGCGACTCGTGCTCGGCACCATCGACGGGACTCAAGCGGCTTACAAGGGAGTGACGGTGCGCTGATGCGTGATGATGTCAGACGTGTTCTCGTGGCCTACGACGTTCCGTCCGACCGACGCCGGACGCGGGTGGCGAAGACTCTGCTGAAGTACGGGGACCGCATCCAGTACTCCGTGTTCGTCGTAGATGCGGCGCCGGCCAAGCTCCTGCGGATGCGAGGCGAGCTGGAAGGAGTCATCAAGACGGACGCGGACTCCGTGCTCCTGTGCGACGTCGGCCTGCTGTCCTCCGTCGATGAACAACGATTCTCCTACGTGGGCCTGACCAGGACGATCACGCCGGAGGGGCCGCTCATCGCCTGACGCGAGTGCTCCAGCGCTCGAGGATCCCCGGGCAGCGCTCGCAGCGGCAGAACGTTGAAACGGCGCGGAATCTGTGAGGCAGGGTGAGGGGTAGGGTGGCTGAGCGAGAGTCTAAGCACGGAGCGCTCGCAAAGCAGCCTCAGAGGGGCTTGGCGACGGGCTATACTGAGCGGACCGTTGCAGTTCCTTCGGGAACTGCACTTCATTGAGGCCGACGGAGTATGTGGTCACCCAGCCGGGCCGGGACGGTTGCAGTTCCTTCGGGAACTGCACTTCATTGAGGCTCCTTGATGTCGAACTCGCTGATGACCACCCCATGTCGCAGTTCCTTCGGGAACTGCACTTCATTGAGGCCGGGTGGGACGGTGCCGGGGAGTCGATGCCTTCCTGGTTGCAGTTCCTTCGGAAACTGCACTTCATTGAGGCAGGTCCCCAACCTCTAGCATGAGCTGTGTGATCGTCGTTGCAGTTCCTTCGGGAACTGCACTTCATTGAGGCGGTGAGAAGACGTCAACCTCGACGCCGGCACACGTTGCAGTTCTTTCGGGAACTGCACTTTATTGAGGCAGGACGATCCAGTCGGACGGCTCGTAGTAGCGGGTGTCGCAGTTCCTTTGGGAACTGCACTTCATTGAGGCTTCCTTCTCCTGCCAGAGGCCGCGCTCGGCAGCCGTTGCGGTTCCTTTGGGAACTGCACTTCATTGAGGCACCACTCTGGTTGAGGTGTCAGACAGCAGTCCCTCGTTGCAGTTCCTTTGGGAACTGCACTTCATTGAGGCGCCACCACCATCCACCGCGCCCAGGGACGCACCGTGTTGCAGTTTCTTCGGGAACTGCACTTCACTGAGGCAGATGGGGATCGATATGCCTATCGCGGCTATTGATCCCCACCTACTGCTCTTTGTGCGTCACCTTCCAGGCGTGCCTGGCCCCCTCCAGGGCGGCGGGCAGGACGGCGAGCAGACGCTCGACCTCGTCGGGGCTCGTCTCCCGTCCTAGGGAGCAGCGCAGCGTGGAGCGGGCCGGCCCCTCATCGAAGCCCATCGCCAGGAGCACGTGACTGGGCTGGGTGACCCCGGCATGGCAGGCCGACCCCGCCGACGCATCAACCCCCGCCAGGTCCAGGGCCATGAGCAGCGCCTCGGCGTCGGCCTCCTCGAACCACAGGTGCGCCGTGGAGGCCACATGATCGGCACCCTCCGGCAATGTGGCGTGAACACCCGCAAGCGCCCCAGCGCCCTCCAGAATCCGGCGCCGCAGCGCCGCCAGCCGGGACTCCTGCTCCTCCCTCTCGGCGACAGCCAGCTCCACCGCCAGGGCCAGCGCCCGGGCCGCCACCACGTCCTGCGTGCCCGACCGGAGCCCCCGCTCCTGACGGCCCCCGCCCGTGGCCGGCGTCAACGCCAGGTCGCGGCGAACCACCAGGGCCCCCGCCCCCACCGGCGCCCCCAGCTTGTGGCCGCTCAGGCTCATCGCATCCAGCCCCCAGCCATGGAAGTCCACCGGAACCTTCCCCAGCGCCGCGACCGCGTCAGAGTGGATGGGCACGTACCCGGTCTCGCCGGGGCGCCCGCAGCCGCTCGCCTCACGCACGCGCCTCACCAGCGCCGCCATGTCCTGAACCACGCCGGTCTCATTGTTCGCCGTCATCACCGAGACCAGGGAAGCGGGGGAGTAACCGGTACTGCCCGCCGGCGCCACCGCCCGATCCACCGAGTCGAGCTCGACCCGTCCGGCGCCGTCAACTTCCAGCAGGCTCAGCCCCGCCCCCAGCTGGTCCACGGCGGTGCGCGCCGAGTCCAGAACCGCCGGGTGCTCAATCGGAGAGACCACCAGCCGCCCGCCCGGCACCGCTCGCGCCCGCCCCGAGACCACCAGGGCATCGGCCTCGGTCCCACCGGAAGTCAGCAACACCTCATGCGCATCCACCCCCAGAGCACTCGCCAGGCGAGCGCGCGCCTGCGCCAGCAGCGCCCCCACCCGCCGGCCCGCAGTGTGCTGCGCACTCGGATTCGCCCAGCCACCGAGCCCACTGGCCAGGTCCTCGGCGACCTGCTGAGCGACCTCGGGGCGGACCGGGGATGAGGCGGCGTGATCGAGGTAGGTGCGCACGCCCCCAGCCTAGACGGGGGCTCAGAGGAGCCAGACTTTGTCCATATGGGACGGTTTTGAAGCCGCTTTTCGCATGCGGAGCCGACCCGTAACGCTCTGACCTGTACAGATGCTCATGACGCTCGACCGACTCGTCGCTAAAGCCGTCCCATATGGACACATTCCCGCCGGTCCCGCCCCGCACCCGCGCGCGTTTGGGCCACAGGATGCGTCGTGGACGTCGCCGAGGAAGCTCCCAAGTCCCATACTCACCTCCTATCGGTATGGGCGCGCCCATGTGCGCCTCGAAGCAGGGGGTGGGAGAGTGAGCCCCATGCGTACCAACCAGCTAGCCCTGTCCCGCTCCGCCACCGACCGCGACGCCGAGCGACGCAGCGAGCCCGGGCTGCTGGAGAGCCTCGCCGCCGACCCCGAGACCCGCGTGCTGCTGGTTGACGCCCGCGGCCGCGTCGCCCTGACCGGCCCCGCCATCCACCCCGACCTGCCCGACGACGGCCTCACCCCGCCCAGCCTCATCGGCAGTCCCGGCGCCACCGCCTGGGAAGGCCCCGGCACCCGCAACGGCTGGGCCCTACCCGACCTGCGCGTCGGCTACCTCGGAGCCTCCGCCCCCACCTGCTGCCCCGACCTGACCGTCCTCTACATGGGGCGCGAGCTCGCCGATGACGCAGCCCCCACCGGCCCCGCCTGGATCGCTGTCGTCGTGCCCCAGGCCCTCGAGGTCCCCGACGCCCCCGAGCCGCCCGCTACCGGCTCCGACGCCGAGGGCACAGCCGTTGACCACCCCGACCTGCGCCGCCTGCTGGAGCGCTACCCGCTCTCCGCCCTGCGAGCCATGGGCGCCCAGATGACGGCCCGTGATGCAGGCCTGGCCACCACGGCCACCGCACTGGCCGCCTGGCACGCCCGCTCTGCCTACTGCCCGGGCTGCGGCGGACGCACCGCGATCATCGAGGCCGGCTGGGCCCGCCGCTGCTCCGACTGCGCCACCGTCCACTTCCCGCGCACCGACCCGGCCGTCATCATGACGGTCACCGACACCTCCGACCGCCTTCTCCTCGTGCGCGGCGCCACCTGGGCTCCCCGGCGCTACTCGGTTGTGGCCGGCTTCGTCGAGGCCGGCGAGTCCGTTGAGGCGGCCGTGGCCCGGGAGGTGTGGGAGGAGACCGGGCTGCGCGTGGCCGACGTGGAGTACGTCGCCTCCCAGCCCTGGCCCTTCCCGCGCTCCCTCATGCTCGGCTGCCGCGCCCGCCTGGCCCCCGGCGAGGACCGGCCCCGCCCCGACGGCCGGGAGGTCGTCGAGGCCCGCCTCGTCTCCCGTGACGAGCTCACCGCGGCCGCCGACGACGGCAGCATCCTCTTGCCCGGCCCCACCTCCATCGCCCGACTCCTCATTGAGGACTGGTACGGCGGCCCCATCGTCAGCTGACGCCACCGGGCCCGGGCCAAGGACCGTCGATTCCTGTCGGCCCCGCGTGGCAGGCTGGTGCCGATGAGCCCGACCACCCCCCACCCCGCCCCGACCGGCACCCCCGCCTCCGGTCCTGGCCGTCGCAGCGCCCCACTGGACGCCGCCGCCCTCCTGGAGGCCCTCGACCCCGACCAGCGCGAGGTCGCCGAGCACCTCGAAGGCCCCCTGTGCGTCCTGGCCGGCGCCGGAACCGGCAAGACCCGGGCCATCACCTACCGCATCGCCCACGGCGTGGCCACCGGCGCCTACCAGGCCACCCAGGTCCTGGCCGTCACCTTCACCGCCCGCGCCGCCGGCGAGATGCGCTCGCGTCTGGCCGACCTCGGCGTCCCCGGCGTCCAGGCCCGCACCTTCCACGCCGCCGCCCTGCGCCAGCTCACCTACTTCTGGCCCACCGCCATCGGCGGGCGCCGCCCCGACATCCAAGCCCACAAGGCACCCCTGGTCGGCGCCGCCGCCCGCCGCCTGGGCCTGCCCACCGACCGGGCCACCGTGCGGGACCTTGCCGCCGAGGTCGAGTGGGCCAAGGTCACCATGACCCTGCCCGAGGACTACGCCCAGGCCGCCGTCGCCGCCGGCCGCACCGGCGTGGCCGGGCAGGAGGCGGCCACGGTCGCCCAGGTCCTGTCCCTCTACGAGGAGGCCAAGAGCGAGCGCGGCGTCATCGACTTCGAGGACGTGCTCCTGCTGACCATCGGGATCCTTCTGGACCGCGAGGACGTCGCCGCCCAGGTGCGCGGCCAGTACAAGCACTTCGTCGTCGATGAGTACCAGGACGTCTCCCCGCTCCAGCAGCGCCTGCTGGACCTGTGGCTGGGACGACGCCGCCAGCTGTGCGTGGTGGGGGACGTCTCCCAGACCATCTACTCCTTCACCGGGGCCACGCCCGCCTTCCTCACCGGCTTCACCACCCGCTACGAGGGGGCGCGCACCGTGCGCCTGAGCCGCGACTACCGCTCCACCCCGCAGGTCGTCTCCCTGGCCAACCAGGTCCTCTCGCGCTCGCGGCGAGGCGGAGGCCTGCACCTGCCCGCCGGCGCCGTCGAGCTTGTCGCCCAGCGACCCAGCGGCCCCGCCGTGCGCTTCGAGACCTACGACGACGACATCGCCGAGGCCGAGGGCGCTGTCGCCCAGGTGCGCCGCCTGCAGGCCGCCGGGGTCCCTCTGAGCGAGATCGCGATCCTGTACCGCACCAACTCCCAGTCCGAGGTCTTTGAGCAGGCCCTGGCCGGAGCCCAGATCGGCTACCTCGTGCGCGGCGGCGAGCGCTTCTTCGAACGCGAGGAGGTCAAACGCGCCATGGCCGTCATCCTCGGGGCCGCCCGTACCGAGAAGGCCACCCTCACCGGTGACCTCGGCCAGGATGCGCGCACCGTTCTGTCCCGCGAGGGCTGGAGTGAGGAGCCGCCCGCCCCCCGCGGAGCCGTGCGCGAACGCTGGGACGCCCTCAACGCCCTGGTGGCCCTGGCCGATGAAATGGCCCAGACCCGCGGTGCCGACCTTGATGCCTTCCACACCGAGCTGCGTGAGCGCGCCGACGCCCAGAACGCCCCCACCGTCGAGGGCGTCACCCTGTCCTCCCTGCACGCCGCCAAGGGCCTGGAGTGGGACGCCGTCATCCTCGCCGGCGTCTGCGAGGGGCTGCTGCCGATCTCCCTGGCCGAGGGGCAGGCCGCCATCGAGGAGGAGCGGCGTCTGCTCTATGTCGGCGTCACCCGCGCGCGCGAGCACCTCATCATCTCCTACGCGCGCGCCCGCAACGCCGGAGGGCGGGCCGCCCGCAAACCCTCCCGTTTCCTGGACGGCCTGTGGCCCACCGGCCACGATGCCACAGACGCCTCCCGGCGCCAGGGCCGCCGCAGCGCCAAGGAACGCTCCCGGCAGTCCGCCGCAGACTTCGAGGCCAACAACGACCCCCGCACCATCGCCTTGTTCGAGGAGCTGCGGGCCTGGCGCTCCCAGGTCGCCAAGGAGAGGGCCAGGCCCGCCTACACGGTTTTCGCCGACGCCACCCTGCGGGACATCGCCGTCGTCAAACCCACCAGCCTGCCCCAGCTCTCCCTCATCCGCGGCGTGGGCGCCACCAAGCTTCAGGACTACGGTGGGCCGGTCCTGGCCCTCCTACGTGCCTTCGAGTCCGGGGACTGAGCGGCCAGGCGAGATCCTGCCCGACGGCGCTCACAGCTGCGAGCACAGGCACTCGGGGTGACGCTCCCAGGCCCTGTGCCGCCCCCGGGGCTCCTGGCCGGTGACCTCCACCGAGTGCGTGGACCACCACATGGCCGAGCCTCCGCTCACCTCCCCGCCCGGTTCGGCCTTGTCCTGGGCGCCGTCGGCCCCGGATGCCCGGCCCACCAGCGTGTCGATGACGGCCCGAGCCGTTGACGCCGCGGCCTCGTGCAGGACCAGGTGCTCGACCTCGGGCATGGGCAGGGTGCGCATCTGCGTGGCCAGTGCCGGCCAGCACGGGTCAGCGTCCCTCTCCCACAGGTCCAGGCAGGTCGAGCACGGACCCTGAGCGTTGAGTACCGGGCCGATGCGCACCCCCGCCTCGCCGACGACGACCGGCAGGTGCACCACGTCCTCCTGAGCGAGCCGGCGCGCGAGCAGCGGCTCGACCACGTGCGCGTCCACCGTCACCATGACATCGGGACGGGTGCGCAACGGCGCCCGCGTCCTCAGGGCAGGGAAGCGCGCCGACAGGAGCGGAGCCAGGCCCCCGTCCTGCGGGGAACGGGTGGACAGGATCGTGCCCACCCCGGCCTCCGCCAGCCACAGGGCAGCCTCCTGAGCCAGGGTGCTCACGCCGTGAATGGCCAGGACGGACTGGGACAGGACCGCGCCTCGGCCCTTGACATCAGCTCCCAGCCGGTCCCAGTAGACGCCGTCGGCCCCACCGAGCTCGCTGGTCGCTGAGGCCACCAGCACCCCCTGTCGCTCCAGGTCCGCGACGATCTGACGCGCGCGCGTCACCGGCACACGGCTGCGCCGGGCGGCCCGGTAGACGCCTGCGCTCTCCAGGTTGCGCGCGAACTCATCGAGCAGGCGCTGCTCGGCCAGGCTCAGGTCGCTGACAATGGTGCGCCGTCCGGGGCTCGTCCCGATCTGGCTGACGCCCTGCTGGCGCCACAGGATGGCGCACCCACCACGTACACGCATCGTGCCTCCTCTCAGTCCTCCCGGAACCCGAAGGGGCACCAGGAGCTCGACGTCCTGGCGAGCGCGTCAGGACACAGGGCGACAGTGGCACGGGGCGCGCCCAAGCCGCCAGAGGCAGTTGCCGGCCTGTGGATAACTATCCCCGGCCGAGTGCCGGTCCCACAGGAGTCACTTGGCTGAGCAGGTGGCCAGGCCGGAGGTGTCGCCCGACGCGATTGCCTGAGTGGCGGTGACGGCCTCGTGCAGGGTGCTGACGGCGAAGACCTGCATGCCCTTGGGCTCATGACCCTTGACCTCGTCGCAGTTGCTCGCCGGGGCCAGGAAGAACGTGGAGCCTGCCTTTCTGGCGCCGGCCATCTTCTGCTGGATACCGCCGATGGGACCGACCTGCCCGGTCATGTCGATCGTCCCGGTCCCGGAGATGTCCTTGCCCCCGGTCAGGGCCCCGGGGGTGATCTCGTCAACGATCCCCAGGGCGAACATCATGCCGGCACTGGGCCCGCCGACGTCGGACAGGCTGAAGGTGGCGTCCACCTTGCTGTCCACCGAGATCTTCAGGCTCAGGCCCAGCAGGGAACCTGTCGTCCCCTCCTGCGGGGCGATCGTGGTGAGTGCGGCGCTCGCCTGCTGATCGCCGCGGCGCACGCCGAGGGTCACTCGCGTGCCCTCGGCGATGGTGGTCATGAGCTCTCGCAGCTGGGAGAAGGAGGTGATGGTCGTCGTCTGGCCGCCCTCAGGAGTGATGGTCTCCAGGACGTCCCCGGCCTGGATCTCCGTTGAGGTCTGCTGCTTGGTCACCTCGGTGACGGTCAGGTGCATGGCGCCGGCCTTGCCGGTCTCCACGAGCGCGGCGATGACGGCGGAGTCCTGCGAGGCGGTCATCTGGGCCTTACCGGTCTCCTCGACCTGCTCGGCGCTCTGATCCTGGGGGCACACCTGGTTGCGGTCCACGATCCGCCTGTCCGCCGAGAACCAGGCGGCGATGAGGTCGGCCGTGGTCACCGGGTAGCCGGGGCAGCCCGACACCGAGACCGTCGTCATCCGCAGGGCTCCCTCGGTCGGGTAGGTCTCAGCTCCCGAGACCTTCAGGACGTCCTGGCTCGACGACGAACCGTTGTCCAGCACGTTCCAGGTTGGGCCGGGGGCCTCGATGACCACGTTGATCGGCACCGTGAAGACGGCGGCGATGAGGGCCACCACCACAAGGACCGCCCCGACCGCCACGGAACGCCGCAGCCTGCGCCGACGCCGGTCCTGCCGGGAGGGCTGCGTGTGCGGGGCCTCGGAGTGCCCGACCTGGTCGAGCCGGTCGCCTTCATGCTCCCGCACCGGCTGGGTGTTGTCTGGGGCGGCTGAGCCTGCAGCGTCGGCGGCGTCGTGCTGGTTTGGGTGCGTCACGCGCTCATCATGCGACATCTTCCTGGGGAAGACGGACAGATATCGACACGAACCCGGCACGAAGTCGACACAGTGCCGGCACGGAGAAGACCTGGGCCCGACCGGGACGGTGCGGGCACGCCGTCGGCGAACGGAACATAGCCTTGGCACCGGAATGGATGCGACCATAAGGCCGTTAGCGACAGTGTCCAGGCGCCCCAGACGGCCCGGACGATGCCCAAGGATGACCCGGCGAGAGGAAACCCCGTGAGCGAGGACGCCTTCGACGAGCTCGAGAAGATGCTCGCATCACTGTTCGGCGAGCAGATGGCCTCCGACGCCGTCAGCGCCCTTCGCTCATCCGGGGTGGATCCCAGCTCCATCGCCCAGATGCCGGGTGTGGGGGACGTCTCCCAGCTCAGTCCCGCCCAGCTGCTGGCGATGCGGGCCCAGTTCCAGCAGATGTTCTCCGCTTCCACCACCGAGCCGGTCAACTGGCAGATGGGGCAGGAGCTGGCCCTCCAACAGGCGCGTGGCAACGGCGACCCCACGGTGACTGCCGCGGTCGCCGAGTCCACGCGCCAGGCCCTTCAGGTGGCTGACCTGTGGCTGGACACCGCCACCGAGTTCATGCCCGCCCCCGGGCAGCGGGAGGCCTGGAGCCGCGGCACCTGGGTTGAGCGCACGCTGCCGGTGTGGAAGGACGTGTGCGCCCCGGTGGCCGAGGCTGTCACCGTTGCCCTGGCCCGCACCCTGGAGAAGCAGATTCGGGACATGCCGGCTGAGATGGCGCAGGCGGCCCAGCAGATGGGGGCGCTCGGGTCCATCATGCGCACCATGGCCGGCACGGCTTTCGGCCTCCAGATCGGCCAGGCCATTGGTGAGCTCGCCAAGGAGGCGCTGGGGGCCACCGACACCGGCCTGCCTCTGACCCGCGAGCCCGGCACGGCACTGGTTCCCGCCAACGTGGCTGCCTTCGCCGAGGGGCTGGAGGTTGATGAGGACGAGGCCCGCATGTTCCTGGCCGTGCGGGAGGCCGCCACAGCCCGCCTTTACGCCCACGTGCCGTGGCTGCGTGGACAGGTGCTCCAGGCAGTGGTCGCCTACGCCCGTGAGATCCGTATCGACACCGACACCCTGGAGTCCGCCGTGGCCCAGGTGGATCCCAACGATCCCGACGCCCTGCGCGAGGCCCTTGAGAGCGGACTGTTCGCGCCCCAGGAGACGGCGGCTCAGCGCGAGGCCCTGGAGGACCTGGAGACGTTGCTGGCACTGGTCGAGGGCTGGGTCGAGGTGGTCACCGCCCGCGCGGCTGCACCGCATCTGCCCCACCTCATGGCGCTGGCCGAGATGATGCGCCGGCGCCGGGCCCAGGGCGGCGCCGCCGAGCAGGTTTTCGCCCGCCTTATCGGGCTGACCTTCCGTCCCCGCCGGGCCAGGGAGGCCGCCGAGCTGTGGGCTCACCTGGGCGCCCAGGCCGGCGACGCCGAGCGCGACGCCTTCTGGAACCACCCTGATGTCATGCCCACGGCCTCCGAGCTCGCCAGCCCCAAGGACTTCCTCACCATGCGGCGCATGGCCCAGGACATTGACGCCGAGATCGACGCCGACCTGGCCTCCCTGCTGGACGGGACCCTCGGCTACGCCGAGGGCGCCAAGGAAGCCGATGAGAACAGCCCTGAGGGGCTCGGGGACCGGATTCCCGCCTCCGACGACGCCTCCTCGCCGGAGCCCGGCCAGTCAGCCGACCCCGCCTCGGCGGGCGCCGGGGACGACGACTCGCCCGGGGAGCCCGACGAGCAGGACCCGACCGGCCCGGACAAGGTCTGAGATGCGCGGGGCCACGCGGCGCCGGAGACCGGCGTTGAGCGCTCGCCCGCCCCGGTGACCGGCTACAGGAAGGTCGCCGCCAGGGCCTCGACCAGCCCGGGAACCAGGCGCTCGCCCTGGTAGAGCGAGGCGTCGTCGTGACTGCGTGAGCGCAGCGTGCACCAGGACTGTCCGCCGCGAAGGACCCCCACCACCATGCGGATGTCCTCGCGGTCCGGGCGCTCCTGGAGGAAGGCGAGACGCTCGGCGGCATCGGTGATGGCTTCGGCCTCCTCCTGGGCCGCAGGCGGCAGGACCAGCCGCTCGACGCTGATGGCGGCGCCGTGGACGGAGTCGGGCCAGGCGAGCTGGGCCAGCAGGTGCTCCAGGTCCGTGGCGGGCGGCAGTCCCTCCTGCTCCACCACCATGAGCAGCTCGGGGTTCGTGCGGGCCTCCTCCACGGTGGCGGTGTCCAGGAGGCCGGCCACGTCCGGGTCGGCCTCAAGAGCCTCGGCGGCGCGCACCAGGGCGAAGACGCGCACCGGCTGGTCCCAGCCGTGGGCCGCCACGTGGGTCTCCGTCTCTGCCACCGCGCGGGCCAGGGCCTGTGCCGCTAAGGCTGCGGCTCGACCCGGGCCCGGGGCGCTTGCCTCGTCATGCATCGTGTCAGTCACGCCGCCATCGTCTCACTGGTGGTGTCGACTCCTCCAATGACGAGGCTTCATCACTCAGGGGGCGCGCCGTGGCCGCCCGAGGCGTTATCTCATCCTGGAGAAGGTTATGGGCGTGTCAGAGGTGTGTGGGACGATGGCCTGAGCGGCCCCTCCGGCCGATGACGCCGTGTTTCACCGTGTGCGAGGCGGCGTCACCACGCACGTCAGACAGGGAGCAGGATCGTGAGCACCAGGCCCGACGACGAGTCCCCGGACTCAACCCCCGAGGAGTCCTCGAGCAAGTCCACCGGCTCGTCCCGGCAGGGGAAGCCTGACAAAGGGGCCGGACTGTTCGGCCTCGGACGCATGGGCGGGGGAGGGCCCCGTCCTCCCCGCGCACCGCGCAGCAGGACAGGCGGCGGCCGTCCCGGCCCCCTGGCCCTGACCATCTCGATCATCGCGGCCATCGCCGTGGCCATCGGCATCTTGTCGCAGGTGTGGACCGAGGTCCTCTGGTACAGCCAGATCGGGTACGCCCGTGTGCTGTGGACGCAGTGGATCGCCCTCATCGTCCTGTTCCTGGTGGGATTCGCCATCATGTTCGGGGCCGTCTTCGTCTCAATGACCCGGGCCTACCGTGCCCGCGAGATCGGGATGCCCGACGACGAGGCCACGCGCAACCTCGAGGCCTACCGTTCCATCATCGAACCCGTGCGACGTCGCCTGACCTGGGCAGTGCCGGCGGTGCTGGCACTGTTCGGCTCGGCCTGGGAGCTGGCTCCTAGCTGGCGGGAGATTCTGCTGGCCTTCAACTCCCAGTCCTTCGGAGTCAAGGATCCCCAGTTCGGTATCGACATCTCCTTCTACGTCTTCATCCTGCCCGCGGTGCTGACGCTCATGTCCTTCCTGTCCGGCGTCGTCCTGTTCTCCGGGGTGGCCTCCATCGTCGTCCACTACCTGTACGGCGGTATCTCCGTGGTGCGCAAGCCCCACTTCACCAAGGCCGCCCGCATGCACCTGGCGGTCTTCCTGGCGCTGTACGCCGTCATTCGGGCCGTGGGCTACTGGCTGGGTCGTTACAGCGCCCTGTACGCCTCCAACTCCAAGTTCGACGGCGCCAACTACACCGACGTCAACGCGGTCATCCCCGCCAACGCGATCCTCGCGGCCATCGGACTGGCCGTGGCGATCCTCTTCGTCGCCTCGGTGCGCTCCAGCTCCTGGCGCCTGCCGATCATCGGTGTGGCCGTCATGATCGTCTCTTCCCTGGTGGTGGGGACCGCCTACCCGCTGGTCATCCAGAAGTTCATCGTCGACCCCAACGCCCAGCGCCAGGAGGCCGAGTACATCCAGCGCAACATCAATGCCACCAAGGCCGCCTACGGCCTGGAGAACGTGGAGACCACCAACTACGACGCCACGACGAAGACGGCGGCCGGCCAGCTGGAGAAGGACGCCGAGTCCACCACCTCGATCCGGCTCCTGGACCCCGGGCTCATCTCCCCGACCTTCCAACAGGTCCAGCAGAACAAGCAGTACTACTCCTTCGCGAACCGGCTCAACGTGGACCGCTACAAGGTGGGCTCCACCAGCCGGGACACGGTCATCGCGGTGCGTGAGCTCAACCTGTCCGGCCTCGGCGAGCAGCAGCAGACCTGGGTCAACGAGCACACCGTCTACACTCACGGCTACGGCGTCGTGAACGCCTACGGCAACACGGTGGCCACCCGCGGCTACCCCTCCTTCTGGGAGGGGGGCATCCCCTCCAAGGGGGACCTGGGCGAGTACGAGCCCCGGATCTACTTCGGTCAGTCCTCGCCGTCCTACTCCATCGTGGGAGGCAAGGACAACGGCTCGCCGCGCGAGCTGGACTACCCCGATGACGAGTCCAAGACCGGTCAGGTCAACACCACCTTCGCCGGCAACGGTGGGCCGAGCGTGTCCAACCCGTTCAACCGTCTGCTCTACGCCGCCAAGTTCCGGGAGGCCAACATCCTCTTCTCCCAGGAGGTGCGCGAGGGCTCCCAGATCCTCTACGACCGGGACCCGGCCAAGCGCGTCGCCAAGGTGGCCCCTTGGCTGACCCTGGACAACAGCCCCTACCCGGCCGTCGTCGATCACGATGACAACCCGGCCACCCCCAAGCGGGTGATGTGGATCGTCGACGGTTACACCACGACGAACAACTACCCATACGCCCAGCACGAGTCCCTGGCCAAGGCGACGGCGACCGCCGACAACAAGGGCGGTCTTCTCAGGGCGCCGGAGGAGTCCAACTACGTGCGCAACTCCGTCAAGGCCGTCGTGGACGCCTACGACGGGTCGGTCAAGCTCTACCAGTGGGATGACAAGGACCCGATCCTCAAGTCCTGGCAGAAGGTCTTCCCCGGAACGGTCATGCCCATGAGCCAGATGAGCGCCGACCTCATCGCCCACATGCGCTACCCCGAGGACCTGTTCAACGTCCAGCGCACCATGATGGCGACCTATCACGTCAACGACGCTGCGGAGTTCTACTCCGGTGGAGACTTCTGGAAGATCCCGGACGACCCGACCACACCCGGTCAGGACCAGCAGGCCCCCTACTACCTGACCCTCAAGATGCCGGGGCAGGACCAGGCGAGCTTCTCCCTGTCCAGCGCCTACATCATCGGCGGAAACACCAACCGCAACGTGCTCACCGGCTTCCTCGCCGTGGACTCCGAGACCTCTCCCGGCACCGGGAAGAAGGGGGAGCGCAGCCCGAGCTACGGCAAGCTGAGACTCCTGGAGCTTCCCCGGTCCTCGAACGTGGCCGGGCCCGGGCAGGTGCAGAACATCTTCGACTCCAACCCGGAGATATCCAAGGAGCTGAACCTTCTGTCCCAGGAGGGCTCCCAGGTCATCAAGGGCAACCTGCTGACGCTGCCCGTGGGAGGCGGTCTGCTCTACGTCCAGCCCGTCTACGTGCAGTCGTCGTCCGGCACGCAGTACCCGCTGCTGCGCAAGGTGCTGGTCTCCTTCGGGGACAACGTCGGATTCGCCGACACCCTCTCGGGTGCCCTCGACCAGGTCTTCGGCGGTAACTCCGGGGCGACCACGGGTCAGGAGGCCATCGACGGTGATGCCGCCGCGGCCAATGACACCAACGAGACGACCGATGGCAAGGACCCGACGGCGGATGGCGGAGCCAAGGCCTCGCCGAGTCCGAGCGCCGCGCCCACGGCCTCGGCCAGTGCGCCGCCCAATGCCTCCGCCACCCCGCAGGCCTCGGAAACCTCGGACCCGAAGGCGGAGCTCAACCAGGCGCTCTCCGACGCTCAGACAGCGATGACCGACGCGGACACAGCCAGGAGCAAGGGCGACTGGGCGGCATACGGCGATGCGCAGAAGCGCCTCAACGATGCCGTCAAGCGGGCTGTTGCGGCCCAGCAGAAGCTGGGCTGAGCCCGCTCGGAGCACAGCATGAGGGCGTGCCCTGCGATCCGCCTCACCGGGCGGTGAGCAAGGGCACGCCCTCGCCATTTGCCTTGGGGGTGGGATGCTCCTAAGGTTGGTAACACCGACGCGGGGTGGAGCAGTTCGGTAGCTCGCCGGGCTCATAACCCGGAGGTCGCAGGTTCGAATCCTGTCCCCGCTACCACTCCAGAGGCCTCGGTCCCATCAGGGACCGAGGCCTTCTGCATGCTTGCTCCCCATGCGCGGGTTATGGGTTATCGGGGGCGCACCGGGGCTGCTGCGGTGCTGATCGCCATCCTGAGACTCCCACTCACGCTGCCGGTCTAGCCTTCCAGAGCGCTCCGGAAGGCGCAGAAACGGTCGCTCGAGCTGTCTGCCTTTCGCGCCGATGCGGCGACCACCGGTGAACTTGTCTGCATCGTCGAGGAAGAGCTAACCGCCATCCCTCAGGCGAGCCGGCCCTCGGCCTGTGCGCTACCGCCCGAGTTCGCGGAGGAACATGACGATGCCGGCTGCGACGGACACGTTGAGTGATTCAGCACCGGGCATCATGGGGATCGACGCGGTCAGGTTGATCGCGTGCTCCATTTCGGGGGAGAGGCCGTACAGCTCGCTACCGAAGACGAGGCCCAAAGGCTCGTCGCGACCCATCAACTCGTCGATTCGTACCTGGCCATCGGCAGCCAAGCCGATCAGGCGGCAGCGCTGCTGCCTCGCCCAGGAAATGAGCTCGCTTTCGGTAGCCAACACGACCGGCAGCGAGAAGACGTAGCCGCGGCTAGCGCGCACCAGGCGACGATCCATCACGGACTCCAATTCAGAGCCACACAACACGACGCCTGACGCGCCGAGCGCGAATGCCGACCGCACGATCGCGCCGATGTTGCCGACGATACGGACGCCATCGAGGACGACGACGTCACCGTTTCGGAGATCGATTTCATCTAACTGATAGCGCCGCGGCGTGTGCGCGACGGCCATCACGTCTGGGCGGCGGCCTGCCTTGAAGATTTGCGAAACCAAGGAGGAAGCGATGGTACGGAAAGGGATCTTCCTCTCCGCACACAGCTCGGCGAGCGCGGCGGGAACATGGGCTTCGTTGGCGTAAACTTCCATGAGTTTTACGCCGCCGAAAATGGCCTCGCGGATGGGGATCTCGTCTTCGAGGAACATGACCGCGCCGGGTTTGAACTGCGGCTTTGAAATGTCTACTATCCTCTGGATAGCCGGGTCGGAACGCTCGCTGATCAAAGTCGGATTATCGTTCATGCGATTGATCCTAGCTCTTGGAGTCAAAGGATGGAAGCAATGAGAAGGTGTTCGAAGGCTTCTCGTGGGGTGAGATAGTCGGGGTGGCGCAGGGCGTTCGTCTGTGCTCTTGGGGGGGGGCGGTCAGGTGGCTGGTGCTGGGGGTATCAGCCAGGTGGTTCGCCCCCTCCGGGGTGATCGCAGCACTGCGCCCATGGGCCCCGGCGATCGCCTCGCCTTCCCAATGGGCCGCCGCCCGTCGGTCGGTGGCCTCTTCGAGGTGCTCATCGATACTGGTATAGCGATGATCGGGGCCTTGTGCAGGTCCAGGGGTCGGCGAGGACGCCGCCGGGTGCGCTTAAAGCACAGCATGTCCCATGCTTGCCAAGCCTTGCCCGTGACTGCCCGGCATTGAGTCGTTCGGCACGCATCATCGACATGATCGTCTCGGCGTCGGCTCTCACGCACGCTTCTCCAGGCAGGCGGCGGACTGTTCGGTGCCCGTAAGCACCAACGGATTCCTCCAAAGCCCCCTTGACTGTTATGACCAGCTCCTCTCCTCATATAGCGGTGACGCACCAGGGTCGGTTACTCCAGAACTAAGCGGTTGGACCTTGAGACACCGGACCACTGACACCTCAAGAAGACAGAGCAACGATCTTCTTCACAGACGATGAGCCCGCCAGCGCACGGACGCGCTCGCCCCTCACGAAGAAGGCGTCCGCTGTTCTAGGAACTCGTTGTCCCGGCACGGCTGCCTGTACTCCGCTCTCAGCTTCGCGATCCCCACCGATTCGTCGGCCGTCTGACGGTCCTGGGCGGTGAGCTGCTCCTTCTTGTATCCGGCGACCCTGCCGCCCACTGCCCGGGCCACAAGACTGCACGATGGGTCGCCAAGGCCATCGCGCGCTCCTTCGCCGACGGACCCCGCGTACCCCCGGACCGAGCCCCTCCAAGCATCTCGCCAGCAGCACGGCCCTCATCCCGCCGACCCACGAGGAGATCCCCATCCAAGAAACATTACGCACTCCAGGCTGAAGGAGCGTTGAATACGTGTGTACTCAAGTGAGGTGGCAGGTCGTGAGCGAGACGAAACGTCCACGCTGTGAGACGGTTGGCCGGCAACCTGGAGGTCTCAGGATCGAATCCTGCCCCGGCTTTCACTCCAGAGGAGCCCGGTCCTTCCCAGGACTGGGCTCCTCTGCTCCTGTTTCCGTTGACGGTTACCGTGCGTACGGGGACGTGCTGTGCGAAACTCAAGTATGGCAAAGAAGCACCCCACCATGGACCGTTCCCTGTACGAGGCCGAGCTGCTGAGGCTGCAGGCGGAGCTGGTCGAGATGCAGGAGTGGGTCAGGGCCACCGGAGCCCGCGTCGTCGTCATCTTCGAGGGCCGCGACGCGGCCGGCAAGGGCGGGGCGATCAAACGCATCACCGAGTACCTCAACCCGCGTATCGCGCGCGTGGTCGCGCTTCCCGTCCCCACCGAGCGTGAGCGCACCCAGTGGTACTTCCAGCGCTACATCGCGCACCTGCCCGCCGCCGGCGAGATCTGCCTGTTCGACCGCTCCTGGTACAACCGCGGCGGCGTCGAGCACGTCATGGGCTACTGCACCCCGGAGGAGCACCGGCGCTTCCTCCAGCAGTGCCCGGTCTTCGAGAGGATGCTCGTCGACGACGGCATCCTGCTGCGCAAGTACTGGTTCTCCGTTCCTCAGAAGGAGCAGTACAAGCGCTTCAAGTCGCGCATGACCGACCCCATGCGGCGCTGGAAGCTCTCACCCACCGACCTGGAGGCCCTGCCCCGTTGGGAGGACTACTCGCGCGCCAAGGACGAGATGTTCGTCCACACGGACATTGACTCGGCGCGCTGGCACGTCGTGGAGTCGGCCGACAAGCGCAAGGCGCGTATCAACATGATCCACCACCTGCTGGAGTCCATCCCCTACGAGCACGTGGAGCGTCCCAAGATGAAGTTCCCCAAGAAGCCCTCGTTCCCGTCGTCGGGCTACCGCCGCACGGACCGCTCCCTCCAGAGCGAGGTGCCCGACTACGCCGCCACCCTCAACGCGGCCGATGCGCCCGAGCGTTACGTGGACCTCGAGGACCAGGGGATCGGTTAGGTGCTGGCTTGTGATGGATCCGTGACCTGATTGCTCTGTCTCGGACCGACTGGGTGTGAAATATACTGCGGTGCTGAGAACCTGATCGAGGAGGCTTGCGGTGTCTCAGTCCCCATCCTCGTCCCTGTTGCGTCCTCTGGTGGTCCTGGTGCCTGGTATCGGAGGGAGTGTGCTCGCCGATGCGTGTGGCCGCACTGTATATGACGTCAACGCGTCTAAAGGGGTCGCCAGAGTCCTCGACCCTGCAGCGCTGGCCGTCGACAAGGAACTGCGTGCGACGAAGCCGATCCGCTCCTACGGCATCGCCTTCAAACAGTTGGTGACAGGTTACGAGAACCTGTGGGCCGCTCTGGTTCAAGGGCTCGGGCTGTCGCAGGCGGAGAGTACTGTTGCGGGAGATAGGCTGGTCAGGCCCAGTGCATCGCTGCTCGCGTTTCCCTACGACTTTCGGCAGTCGGTGTCCCATACCGCCGAGCTCTTGGATCGCGAGCTCCGCCGCCGGGCACAGGGGCGTCCGGTGGTATTGGTGGCCCATTCCATGGGGGGCTTGGTGGCTGCCTGGTGGTGGGCTTTTCTCAGTGATGGGATCGAGGTCAAGGAGATCGTCACCTTGGGGACGCCGTATCGCGGAGCGGCCAAGGCGCTCGATGTCCTGGTCAATCAGCTCTCGTTCTCCGGCCTGCGGCTCTCTGGGATTACTGAGGTCATCAGAGGGTGGGACTCCGTGTTCGACCTGCTCCCGCACTGCCAGGTCGTGGAAGAAGGGACGGGGCACTGCTACCCGTATGAGTTGCCGCCAGCCGTGACGTCGGTGGTCCCGGACTTCGCCGCCCGGGCGCGCAAGGCGTATGCGGCCAACGAGGAGCTCCACAAGAGGCTGGAGGAGAGGGCGAGCCGGGAGGGAAATCCTCTGACGCTCTACTACTCCCAGGGGCACGCCACCTTGTCGCGGACGGTCCTCAAATCCGGTGTCTTGACAGTGTCGAAGGCGTCCCCCTCGTGGTTGCCACGGGAATGGGATGCGGGTGACGGGACGGTACCTATGTTCTCCGCGATTCCCCACTTCCTGGAGGACAGTGCCCGGGCGTGGCACCGGTTGCCTCAAAAGCACCTCGGGTTAGTGGAGGCCGATACGGTGGCCAATCATCTTGGCGGCTACGGTCTCAGACCGCTGTCCGCCGCCGCCCGTGGCGGCGGGGATGAGGGGCGGGGGGCCTACCTGTGTGTCGACCTGGACGACACTGTTCCTGCGAACGAGGAGCAGGCAGTTGCCGTGAGGGTTCTCGACACCGATGGTTCCCCTGTGGCTGCCAAGGATGTCGGGCTGCTGGCTGCAGGTCATCGGGTGAGGGGTGAGCGGGATGGCGAGTCCTGGAAAGTGACACTGCCCCCGCTCGATCCGGGCGTGCACAAGGTGACAATCCAAGCAGTAGGTCTGCCCGGAGGGAATCGGGCCGTCTTTCATGGTCGAGTAGGAGCAGTGACATGCGAGAACCAGTGACGTGGGACCGGGTTGCGGACCCGGCGGGTATTGCGGCGGTCGTCCACCCCGGATGGGTCCAGCGGGCGCTCACGGCTGAGGACTGGCGTGGTTTCCCCGGGAATGAGCCCGGTGGGGGAGAGGGTGTCGCTAGGGTTGAGCGCATTGCGCAGCAGATCTTCGACAAGCTTGCCGAGCTGCATATCACGTATGTGTACGAGCCTGCTGAGAGTGTCCCCGGGGCGCAACGAGTTCGCGCTGTCGATGAAGTGCTGTCCCTGGGGCAGGCGACCTGTCTCGATATGTGTGCAACGTTCTGCAGTGCCGCTCTGGATGCTGGGATCTACCCGCTCCTCCTGACGGTCCGTCAGGACGAGCACCGGCGCCATGCGCTCGTGCTCGTGCCTGTGGATCTCAGGTGGTCCTTTGGGGTGCCCGCCCTCCTCGATGAGGGCTTCTCCCGTAGTCCGCTGGTCATCGACGGTGACGATGTCAGGGATCTCGTCGCGAATGTCCCTGATGATGCGGTGGGTAGCTGGTTGGCCATCGATGTGGAGCAGGCGACCTACTCGGCCGACAGGGACGCCGGTGACTGGGCCTGTGCAATCGCCTCCGGTGCCTCCTATGTCAAGGAGTGGGACTGGGATGTATGCGTCGATGTTGGTGGTATTCGAGCCCAACAGGACAACAGCTCAGAGCTCCCCACCTTGGCGCGTACCGAGAAGGTGTTGGCGTCTGGTTACCTGCCGCTGCCTGATGACAGCACGCCGTTGCAGATGATCCAGACCCGTTACGGCGTGGTGCCCTTCTGTTCTCGTCCCGAGTATAGGGGGCTCAAGGAATGGGCGCTGGGAACTGCCAAGAGTCCCGGGCGGAAGCCCGATGTCTCGGTCTCCGTGTTGACCGGTGCGGGAGGGACGGGTAAGACCCGTATGGCGGCGCAGCTGTGTCACGAGCTGGAGGTACTTGGCTGGTACACAGGTTTCGCGCCCGCCAAGAGCACGATGAAGAATGACGAACTGACGTACCTTGCGGAGCTCACCACCGAGCTTCTCGTCGTGGTCGACTACGCGGAGGAGTCCCGGCAGGAGCAGCTCGCGGCTCTGCTGCGCGCCCTGCGCGGGCGGCGTTCTCCCACCAGGATCGTGCTGACCGCCAGAGGCATCGACTCCTGGTGGGAGGATTTTCGTCAGGAGCTGGAGTCGGATGGCATTCAGCTGGGACAAGTGCTGGTGAAGGAGCTGGAACCCAGACCTGACCCGGTGTTGCT
Organism: Actinomyces acetigenes; assembly: GCF_031296635.1. Taxonomy (NCBI): domain Bacteria; kingdom Bacillati; phylum Actinomycetota; class Actinomycetes; order Actinomycetales; family Actinomycetaceae; genus Actinomyces; species Actinomyces acetigenes. The sequence goes on along the minus strand of NZ_JASPFC010000037.1, from coordinate 1,707 downwards.
CTACCGTCAAGCAGTACGGGGGTTCAGTAAGGTCATCAACGGAGTAAATCCTCCAGAAGTGGCGATTCCCGAGCATGCGGGGGACACAGCGCTCGATATTGTGCTGCGGGCATGGCTCGCGGTCGTTGACGACAGTGGGATGCAGGACCCGCAGTCTGAGCGTTCGGTAGAGGAGGGCGCGCGAAGCGCAAGAGCCGCCAACCTAAACGCCCGAGACTCCCTGTACGATCGCGTACTGCGCCTCGAGTTCAACCGCTGGAGGACGTTCCCCGAGCTACAGGACATCAGCCTCATCCACCTGCGCCGCATCGCTGCCACGCTCAGCCTGCTTGCACCCGATACCAACCAGGTGGATAACGTCCTTTCTCGCCTCCCCGAGTGGAGGGATGAGCATCTCCGCAGGAGCAGGGTAGCGGAGCTGATGAGTACCACGCTGCTGCGGTCCGACGGTGACGGTGGAATCAGCCTGCGTCCGGACCCCGTGGCAGAACACCTGATCCTCTCGGTATTCGGTGACGAGGTGGACCAGGTGGATGCAGTACTGCCTGGAGATCCTCTGGATGTTCCCGGCATTAGCGAGCCTGATGCAAGTGAAGCGACAGTTACCCGAGCCATAATGCTCGGGCAGCAGGCCCAGAACCTCAGTCAGGTGATTACCCGTGCTGCATCCCAGGATAGGGAATCCGCAGTAAAACTTGCGCGGCAGATTCTGAAGGCTTGCCCGTACTTGTGGTCCAGTGCCTTGGAGGTGGCGCTTGCACAGGGTGGTCCCTTCGTTGATGCGTTGGAGCATCTCATTGAATCTGGTGCCGAGCTGCCTTGTGAGGAGATAGAAGGATCCATTCCGCTCGGGCATAGCGCTTTACAAGGAACAGCTCTGGCGGCCTTACAGCGTATGGAGGTCTCTGCTGAACGCGATCCCGTGCAACGAGCGTGCTACCTCCACAACCTGGCGAATCGGTTGTCGGATGTGGGGCGCAGGGGTGAGGCTTTGGAGGCGGCCGAGGAGGCCGCGGGGTTGTTCCGGGCTCTGGTGGAGGCCTCTCCGGAGGCCTACACCCCCGATCTGGCGATGTCGTTGAACAACCTGGCCAATAGATTGTTGGGTGTGGGGCGCAGGGGTGAGGCTTTGGAGGTGGCCGAGGAGGCCGAGGGATTGTACCGGGTTCTGGTGGAGGCCTCTCCGGAGGCCTACACCCCCGATCTGGCGATGTCCCTGAGCAACCTGGCCAACAGATTGTCGGATGTGGGGCGCTCGGGTGAGGCTTTGGAGGCGGCCGAGGAGGCCGCGGGGCTGAGGCGGGCTCTGGTGGAGGCCTCTCCGGCGGCCTACACCCCCGATCTGGCGGCGTCGTTGAGCAACCTGGCTAACAGATTGTTGGATGTGGGGCGCTCGGGTGAGGCTTTGGAGGCGGCCGAGGAGGCCGCGGGATTGTACCGGGCTCTGGTGGAGGCATCTCCGGAGGCCTACACCCCCGGCCTGGCGATGTCCCTGAGCAACCTGGCTAATATCCTGTCGGGGCTGGGACGCTGGGGTGAGGCTTTGGAGGCGGCCGAGGAGGCCGAGGGATTGTACCGGGTTCTGGTGGAGGCCTCTCCGGAGGCCTACACCCCCGGCCTGGCGGCGTCGTTGAACAACCTGGCCAATATTCTATCGGGGCTGGGACGCTGGGGTGAGGCTTTGGAGGCGGCCGAGGAGGCCGCGGG
>NZ_JASPFC010000036.1:0-25583 GCF_031296635.1 Actinomyces acetigenes | reverse complement strand
GGGCCGCCACTGGTTCTCGCCTTGGGGGCGGTACCGGGTGGTCCAGGTGGTGGTCAGGGTCGTGGTCACACCGGTGGCGGTGTGCTGGTAGTGGTGGGTCACGGTCTGGTTGGGGTAGGGGGCTCCGGGGTCGGTGGTGGTTGTGGTGGTGCCGTCTCCCCAGCCCCAGGTGTAGGAGGTGGGGGTGAACTCCACCTCGATGGGACTGCCCAGGATCGTGGTGGTCTGATACCGGGGGGTGGGGTTGGTGTAGACGATGAAGGCCATGGAGATAATGACCTTGGGTCCCGGAGGCTGGCGCGTGATACCCGAGCCCTGAGCAATCAGCGTCGCAGCCTGACGAGTAGTGATCGTACGAGGGCCGCTGCCGCCGCTGGCGTCGTCCTGCGGAATGGTCATTCGCCGTCCGAACACGCACCCCAAGGGATCATCCGGCCCTTTGCCCGACTTGGTGTTGCAGTCCCAGTGAGGTTGCTCCTCCCACATCGACGGATCCGAGGCCTGAACGGTTGGAGAATTAGGTGAAGGGTCTTCTTCTCCCGATGATGGCGATTCAATGGTTACCTGCTTATCTCCAGTAAACTGAGTTGAGTCACCTGAGTTGTTTGCACCTAACTGAACATTAGTTCCCGAGGATTCTTTGTCGCCACCCTCATTGTTACAGCCAATGCCGAGCGCGGCCGCTTCGACCGAAACGAACAATGCCAACGATAGGGCTAGGGAAACCACAACAAAAGAAGATGCGCGACTCATCACAGCACCTCACCTTCCCGAATCGCCCATCCGCCGTTGACATACCTAATAGCGAAGCGCACTTTCTGCCCTTCAGTAGGAGGCGCAACGTTCTCTTTCCAACTCCCCCCAGAATAAGAGGTCATTTCTCCATAGTTTATGGTCGCCTCGATTCGACTGTAATCATATCCTTCGAGTTTATCGTAGTATCTCACGTTCGTGACATCTTGCTCCCACTTGTTAGCCCATCCTCCATCTTTATGTAGTTGATTTGCTCGGTCGATGACCGATTTACAAAAGACACATCCGTTCTCGCTCATGGCTTCAACCTCGGTGGTGTTGCCGGTCATGAAGGCGTAGCGGTAGAGGTCGAGGAAGTAGCGAACACTGGAAGCAGCCCCTTCGGGGCTCTCCTCGTTCATCTGAGAGGGCTTGGCCGGTGCGGGTTCGGCCAGGGCGGCATCGCGCTTGGCGCGCAGCTCAGGAGTCAGAGCCGCTTCCCGGGAGGCGGTCGCAGAGGCATTAGCATCAGCAATGCCCTTCTCAGCCCGGGCAATAGCCGCCGAAGCACTGGCGCTGGCGCTCACACTGGCCTCAGCCTTGGCATCCTTCACCGAGCACGCCGCCACCCCCAGCGCCAGCACACACACCACCAGGCCAGCCACACCCCGCCAGCGCCCAAAACGAGAACCGGGCCGAGCCTCGGGTCGGGGCCTGGGCCCCGACAGCACCACCCCACGCGGCCGCCCCGGACTGACGGCCAGGGCCTCTTGCTCCGCGTGCCTGTCGACGCCATCGAGGTTCAGGCCGGTCTGACGGTCGTGTGCGGTGGGACGCCGCCCCGGAGTGGCTGGCCGTCTGCTCGGCCGCTCCACCCCTCCAGTCGGAGCTGTTCGCTCCATGTGCTTGCCGGGGCCGTCGAGGTCCAGGTGGGCGTGGCAGTCACGTGAGGTAAGGCCCAGTTCCGGCACGGATGATCGACCGCTTGGTGGCTCCGCCCCTCCAGTCGGAGCTGTTCGCTCCATGTGCTCGCCGGGGCCGTCGGGGTCCAGGCGGGAGTGGTGGTCCTGCTTCACGGGGCGCTGCTCCGACGCGGCCATCTGGCCGTGATCGGTTGCCGGCTGCCGCACACCTATGGGCGCAGCAGATCGTAGGGACGCACTCATCGCGGAAGCCTCCTCGCCGCCGAAACAACTCCTTACCCCGCCCGGCCGGGCGACACTGCCCGTCCAAGCGGTGTATTGACACTACCCGCACCAACGCCCCCACACCAGACCCCGACACCACCCTGTGGAAAACCCCGGAAAGAGACTCATGCGCTAGCCCCCGTCGGTGCCGGCCCAGTACTCCGACCGCAGGCTGCCTCGCCTCGGCGCCAGCGCGGAGAAACGACGATCACTCATGGTGGCAGTTTTCAGGACGTGAATCGGTGGTGAGCGTCGAAGAGCCGGCTCAGGCCTGGGGCCAGACGACAACCAGGCAGACCGCCAGGACCGCGCAGGCCCAGCGGGGCAGGAGGCCGCGTGACCGGATAGGAGACGCGGGTCTGGCCTGCTGCGACGGAGGGCAGGAACGGCGGAAGAAAGAGGTGTCAGTGCTCATGGGACCAGGCTGTCAGAGCGAGATCGCCCACACGATCCAGCCACCTAGTCGCTCGATGTCGGGGGCAAGTCCCTGGTAGTGGTGTAGGGGTCTTCGTGGTTAGGGGTCAGCGGGTCAGTGTCGGGGGCGTGTTTGGCTGACCGTCCTGGAGCTTGTTGGTGGTCTGGCACTGTTTGAGGGTGTCCAGGCTGAGGTAGCGGCGGCCCTCGGCCCAGTCGTTCTGCGCTGTCAGGACGGCGCCGACCAGGCGGATGATGGTGTCCCTGTTGGGGAAAATGCCTACTGAGTCGGTGCGGCGGCGGATCTCCTTGTTGAGGCGTTCTTGGGGGTTGTTGGACCAGATCTGTCTCCATACCTCGACGGGATAGGTGGCGGTAGGCCAGCAGGTCGGCTCGCGCAGCGTCGAGGTGGTCAGCGGCCTCGGGCAGCGGGTCACGGGTGTAGTCCAGGTGGCGGTTGAACTGGGCCTCGACGGCTGCTGCGTCGGGCTGGTCGTAAACCCGAGTGGAGCATGGTCTTGAGGGCCGGCCAGGCGCTCTTGGGGGTCACCGTCATCAGGTTGGCGGCGTAGTGGGTGCGGCAGCGCTGCCAGGTCGCTCCGGGCAGGTTCGCGGTGATGGCCTCGACCAGACCCGTGTGGGCGTCAGAGGTGACCAGCCGGACCCCTCCCAGGCCTCGGGCAACCAGGTTCGGCGAGGAACTCGTTCCACGCTGCTCCGCTCTCGCAAGTGGCTACCTGCAGGCCCAGGACCTCGCGATGTCCGTCGGCGTTGACCCCAGTGGCCGTCAGGACCACCGCACTGACCACGCGACCGCCTTGACGGACCTTCATTGTCAGGGCGTCGGCCGCCACGAAGATGAAGGGGACCGGCGTCGCCCAGGGGCCGGTTGCGGAAGGAGGCGACGTGCTCGTCGAGCTCAGCCGCCGTACGTGAAACCTGCGACTTCGACAGCGAGCTGATGCCCAGTGCGCCTACCAGCTTGTCCATACGTCGGGTGCAGACTCCTGCCAGGTAGGCGTCGGCGACCACCGTGATCAGCGCGGACTCGGCCCGTTTGCGGCGCTCGAGCAGCCAGTCGGGGAAGTACGAGCCGGTACGCGGCTTGGGAACAGCCACGTCAATGGTCCCAACCCGGGTGTCCAGGTCCCGGTGGCGGTAGCCGTTGCGCTGGGCCCGGTGCTCGGGGCTGGCCTGACCGTACTCGGCGCCGCACACCGCGTCGGCATCGGCCGACAGCAGGACGTTGACCATGGTCTGCAGCAGACTGCGCATCAGGTCCGGGGAGGCCTGTCCCAGAGCCTGGTCGAGGACTCCAGCAGGGCCGACAATGTCAGGAGCGATCATCGCGATGATGCCCTTTCGAGGACTCGGTGGAAGGCCGACTCGAAGAACCACACGGTTACCGCACCCACAACCAATACGAGAGCAAGCCACCGGCAGCTACACCACACTACGGGGCACTACTCTCTGAGACTGCACGCTCTTTTAGAGAACTACCAACGCATCCCGCTGAATGTCCTGGGAATGAAGGCCAGCTGGGACGCCGACGAGTTCTGGCAAGAGGCCTTCAAGGCCGGCACCGAACCCAGGTTCTCGCCCGATCAGTACGGGCAGCAAGTAGGGTGACTGCATGGTTGAACTCGTCCTGCTCTGCTTGCCGACCATCGTCTACCTCGTCGTGCAGTCACGCGGGCAGGATCGCAGGTCGCGCTTCAGGGCCGCACTGGCTCGCGCGGGAGTTTCCTGGGGCTCACCTGCGGGCTACGGCTGGGCGCTGCTCGTACTGCTCCTGCTGATGCCGACGGTGTGGCTCCCTCTTACCCTCATTCCCGCCAACGTGCAGGGGGCGTCCGGGCTGTCCCTCGTTCGACTCACCTCAGTGGGAACAGCCATCGGAATCGCGCTTCGGGCCATCGGCGAGGAGGTCTTCTTTCGTGGGCTGCTCGGCGGAGTGCTCATGAGGCGGTTCGGCTTCAAATGGGGCAACCTCCTCCAAGCCACCATCTTCCTCGCACCACACATGGCCCTGCTGCTGCTCGACGTACGGCTGTGGCCGCTCCTGCCCGCACAGTTCGCCGCAGGGTGGATGATGGGATGGCTGCGCCACAAGACCGACACTTTCGTCCCCGGTGCCGTAGTGCATGTCTTGGTGAATATCGCGGTTGGGCTCATCACCGCCTGACGGCACCTCAGGACGGACGCGGACACACCGCTCCATCCGACCACGCACTGAGACGCTCCAGGGCCCCCAATCGCAGGAACGACCTCGCCTCAGCCCTGGGCGCGGCGCGCGCGCAGGGCGGCACCCTTGGCGTGAGCGACCTCGCTGAGGTCCGCCTGGAAGGCCCGCATGGCCGCGGCCAGGCGGGCGGCCTCCTGGCCCTGACCGGAGGCGAGGATGCGCACCGCCAGCAGCCCGGCGTTACGGGCCCCGCCGATGGAGACGGTGGCCACCGGGACCCCGGCGGGCATCTGCACGATGGACAGCAGGGAGTCCATGCCGTCGAGGTACTTCAGCGGCACCGGCACCCCGATCACCGGCAGCTCGGTGACGGCCGCCAGCATTCCGGGCAGGTGGGCCGCTCCCCCCGCACCGGCGATGATGACCCGCAGCCCTCGCTCAGCAGCGGCGCGCCCGTAGTCGATCATCTCGGCGGGCATGCGGTGGGCGGAGACGACGTCGGCCTCATAGGCCACACCGAAGTCATCGAGGACCTCGGCGGCGGCCCCCATGACCGGCCAGTCCGAGTCCGAGCCCATGACGATGCCGACCACCGGTCGCCCCGCGTCCTTCGCCCCCACCGTCGTTGCGCTGACCTCGCTCATGAATGTCCTCCTTGTCTTCCCTGTCTTCCGTGTTCTGCGTGCCGTGGTCTGAATGCGTCCGGCTCAGGCGTCCCCGCGCAGGATGGCGACGGCCCCGCGTGCCTGCTCGACGACGTCGGCGACCTCCTGATCCGGGCCGACCGTCATGGTGACGTGCCCGAGCTTGCGTCCCGCTCGCCACTGCTTGCCGTAGAGGTGGATGCGGGCCTCGGGGTGCGCGGCCATGGCCCGGGCCAGGGCATCGGCCCCCGGCTCGCGCTGCCCGCCGATGAGGTTGACCATGACGGTGGTGGGCGCCGTGGCCTCCGTGGCCCCCAGCGGCAGGTCGAGAACCGCCCGCAGGTGCTGGGCGAACTGGCTGGTGACGGCCCCGTCCTGGGTCCAGTGACCGGAGTTGTGGGGACGCATCGCCAGCTCGTTGACGTACAGGCGCGTGGGCTCCCCGAAGGCCTCCACGGCGAAGAGCTCGGCGGCGAGCACCCCGGTCACCTCGGCGCGCTCGGCGACCGTGCGGCCGATGAGCTCGGCCTCCTCGATGGCGGCCGAGTCGAGACCGGGTGCCGGCGCCAGGACCTCGGCGCACATGCCGTCCTCCTGGACCGTCTGGGCCACCGGCCACACCGCCACCTGCCCGCTGGGGGTGCGGGCCAGCAGGACGGCGAGCTCGCGAGTGAAGGGGATCGCCTGCTCCACCAGGAGGCTGGTCACCGCCGCCCCGCCGAGGCTGCCTCCCCCGCCGGCCCCACGACCGTCGCCCTGACCCGCTCGGGCGCGGGCTACCGAGGTGATCCACTCGGCCGCCTCACCCTCGCGCAGCGACTCCGCGCTGCGCACCAGCAGGACCCCGTGGCCGTCGTAGCCTCCACGCGGCGTCTTGAGGACCACGGGCCAGCCGTGCTCGTCGGCGAAGGCCTCAACGGCGTCGGCCATCTGCTCGGCGCCGTCCTGCTGCGGCCCGCCGATCTCCGCCCAGGCGGGCTGCGGGAGCCCGGCCGCGCTCATCATCCGCCGCATGGCGAGCTTGTCGCGCGCCAGGGTCAGGGCCTGCGGGGTGGGCTGGACGCTGACTCCCTCGGACTGGAGCCGCTCCAGGAGGGCCGAGTCCTGGTGCTCGTGCTCGAAGGTGAGGACCGCGGCCCCCTCCCCTGCGAGCCCGTCAGTACCGTCCCCGGCGACGACGGCGCGCACGGCCGCCTCGTCGTCTGCGGCCCCGACGGGGGCGTCCGGGGTCACTTGCCCGGTGGACCCGTCCGCGGCCTCCACCAGTGCCCTGAGGTGAATCCCCAGAGCACTGGCCTCCTCCTGCATCATGCGGGCCAGCTGCCCGCCTCCGATCACGGCGACGATGGGTGCGCTCACGCCCCAAGGCTACCCGCCCATCGCTCATCCTCACCGCGCTCGGGTCCAGACCGTAGGGTGGGGGCCGTGACCCCACCCGTCTCAGAGTCCTCCGCGTCCTCCATCGCCCGGCAGGCCCCGCCCTCGCCTCCGACGCACGGCGCCGCCTCGGGGCCGCGCCGCTGGCTCCAGGTCCTGGCGGTCTGGGCAGCGGCAAGCGTCCTGACCTTCGTCATCCTGCGGCTGGGCGCCCAGGACACGCCCGCCACTCCGTGGGCCGGGGCCGCACCGTCCTGGGAGGAGCACCTGCGCTTCTGGGACGCCGGCTGGTACCACCGGATCGTTGAGGAGGGCTACCCGGAGCGCCTGCCCGTGGGCGGCGACGGGCGGGTGACCCAGAACACCTGGGCCTTCATGCCGCTGCTGAGCGCCATGGCCTCCCTGCTGGGCTGGACCGGCTGGTCCTTCTACGTGCGCGCCTCCCTCGTGTCGATCCTGGCCTCGGCGTCGGCGGCGATCGTCATGGACCGCTGGCTCTCACCGCTGACGGGCAGGCGGGCCTCCCTGTGGGCGGTGGCACTGGTCTGGTCCTCGCCGTGCGCCGCGGTTCTCCAGGTCCCCTACGCCGAGTCCCTGGGGCTGATGCTGGTGGGGCTGACGCTGTGGCTGGCGGGCCGCGGGCGGTCACTGGCGGCGATCCCCTTGGCGCTGGTCGCCTGCTTCGCCCGCCCCGTGGGTCTCCCGCTGGGGGCGGCGCTGGGGCTGTGGTGGGCCTGGGAGGTGGCCTGCGCCCGGGGCTGGGTCCCACCCACCTGGTTCTCACGCCTTCTGCCCGGTCACGCCCCTCAGGCGCCGGGCGCGCGCCTGCGGCTGCTGGCACTGGCTCTGCTCACCTGCTCGGCGGCCCTGAGCTGGCCGGTCATCGCCTGGCTGGTCACGGGCCGGCAGGATGCCTACACCGCCACCGAGACCGCCTGGCGCGGCGCCGACCTGGCGCCCGTCGTGCAGTGGGCGACCCGCCTGGGCGACTGGGTCGGCCCGCACCTGGGACTGGCCCTGCTGGCCGTCGTGCTGGTCGCGGTGGCCCTGCTGCTGAGCGCCCCGAGTCTGCGGGCCCTGGGGCCCGCGGCCTGGTTCTGGTGCCTGGGCTACCTGCTCTACCTCCTGGTCTTCTTCGACCCGACGACGTCGGTGCTGCGCCTCCTGCTGCCGCTGGCCCCGGTGGGCTGGGCACTGGCCGCGGCAGCCGGCACCACCCGCCGGCGGCTGGCTCTGCTGGCGGCCTGCGTCGCCGGCCAGCTGCTGTGGGTCTCGTGGGTGTGGGACCTGGGCAGTGTCAGTGTTCACTGGGTTCCGTGAACCACCCCAGTTTGCGTGACCTGACTGTGATCGGCATAGGATGCCCGCCATGACGCGCTCCTCCAGCAGCTCCTTGACCCAGAGGCTCATCGCCATCGTCAAGGAGTTCATGCAGTTCGGCATGGTGGGCGCTGCGGCCTACGTGATCGACGTCGGCCTGTTCAACCTGCTTCAGCACGGCCCCACCGGCTTCCTCTCCGGTCACCCCAACTCCGCCCAGCTGATGGCGTCCTCGACCGCGACCGTCTTCTCGTGGATCGCGAACCGCTACTGGACCTACCGGGGCCGCACCCAGAAGAACGTCGCCCGCGAGGCCACCCTGTTCGTCCTGGCCAACCTGGGCGGCATCGCCATCACGCAGTTCTGCCTGCTCTTCACCCACCACGTCCTGGGGCTGACATCCCCCCTGGCGGACAACGTCGCGGCCTACGTCGTCGGCTTCGGCCTGGGGACGGCATTCCGCTTCGTCTTCTACCACTACGTCGTCTTCACCGGGCACAAGGACCGCTCCCCCGACAACGACGACGACACCGACAGCACCAACCCTCAGGGGCAGGCCGGCAGTGGTGCCGAGTCTGCCGTTTCCGTCTCGGTTCGTCCCTGACGCCTGACAGGACCGGCGCGGTCGGCTGCAGTCACCGGGGTGCCCGATTCCACAGCCCGGAGGGGATCACTCTCACGGCATGGCCGCCGGGCCACCGTTTAGCCTTGCACGGTGACTGCCCTGACCTCCTTGGCACCGGCGCTGAATCTGCCCGCCGCTCTCCCTTCCGTCCACGCACCGATGCTCGGCCCCAAGTGGCTCGACGCCGCCAACCTCATCACGACAATCGTCGAGTGGTTCGGCCCCTGGGCCATCCTCGGCGTCATGCTCGTTATCTTCGCCGAGACTGGCCTTCTCATCGGCTTCTTCCTGCCCGGCGACTCACTGCTGTTCACCCTGGGAATGTTCGTGGGCACCGGCCACGTCGGCGTCCACATCTGGGTGGCGGCCCCCCTCGTGTGGATGGCTGCCGTGGCCGGCAACCAGACCGGCTACCTCATTGGCCGCAAGGCGGGACCCGCGATCTTCAACAAGCCCGACTCGCGCCTGTTCAAGCAGGAGTACGTGGACCGCACCTCGAAGTTCTTCGAGCGTCACGGCGGTAAGGCCGTCACCCTGGCCCAGTTCGTGCCGATCGTGCGCACCTTCACACCCGTCATTGCTGGTGTCGGCAAGATGCGCTACCGGCACTTCGTCACCTTCAACGTCGTGGGCGCCACCTTCTGGGCCTTCGGCATCACCTGGCTGGGCTACTTCCTGGGGTCCTTCGACTGGATCCGGGAGAACATCGACACAATGATCCTCGTCATCGTCTTCATCTCGGTGGGGCCGATGCTCGCCTCCGCCATCTCGAAGCTCATCAAGTCCCGCCGTCAGAAGTCCTGACGAGTCCTGACGCCGCTTCCCTTCCGTCGCCTCGCCGCAGTGCCGGCGATTGGCGGCGAGTAGTCAGAAGCGACGACGTCGGCCCACCGAGACCAGTGCGCCCTGCGGCAGGACGTTGTTGGGGTCCAGGGACTTGGGGACGGCGTTGAGCAGGATGGAGAAGACGGCCGGGCTGCGCTGGGACAGCTCGATCCGGCCGCCGTCGGCCTCGACGAGGTCCTTGGCCAGGGCCAGTCCGACGCCGGTGGAGCCGTAACCGGAGACGTGCCGCTCGAAGACGTGTGGCGCGATGTCCTCGGCCACGCCCTCCCCCTCGTCGGCGATGTCGATGAAGACCGCGTGGCCGCCGTTGGCGCTGCGCACGCTCACCGAGGTCGTCCCGGCCCCGTAACGCAGGGAGTTCTCGATGACGGTGGCCAGCACCTGGGCCAGGGACCCGGGTGTGGCCAGGACCGGGTGGCTGATCTCGTCGGAGAAGGTGATGGAGCGCCCGGCCTGCTCGAAGGCCGGCTCCCACTCCTCGCGCTGCTGAGCGAAGATGTCCTTGAGGTGAAGGGCTTCCGTGGTCCCGCCCCCGGAGCGGCGCGAGACCTTGAGCAGGTCCTCGACGACGCCGTTGAGCCTCTCGACCTGCTCCAGGCAGGCGTGGGCCTCTGCCCGCACCTCCTCCTCGCCGGCGAGCAGCTCGATCTCCTCCAGGCGTAGCGACAGGCTGGTCAGCGGTGTGCGCAGCTGGTGGGAGGCGTCGGAGGCGAACTGCCGCTCAGCGGCGATGCGCCCGGCCACGCGCTCGGCCGAGCGCACGAGCTCGGCCTGGACCAGGTCGATCTCCTCGATCCCCGAGGAGCGCAGTCTCGGGCGGACCTGACCGCTGCCGAGCTGCTCGGCCTCGGCGGCCAGGTAGATGAGCGGGGCCGAGATGCGCCTGGAGACCCGGGAGGCCACGACGGAGGCCGCCGTGATCGCGGTGGCGGTGAGCACCAGAACCGTGAGGATGACCGTGCCGATGATGGTGACCCGGTTACCGCTTCCGGCGGAGCGCAACGCGCTGACGATCCAGGCGCCCCCCAGCGGCAGCCCCAGCAGGAGGACGGCCACGGACACCGCCGACATCGTCATCGTCATGGCGTAACGCCGCATGGCACGTCCTCCTTCAGCCCCGATCAGCTCTTCGGGGCGGCTTCGGAACCCGGCAGTCCTCCCGGGAGGCCCTCCCGGTCAGTCCGGTCAGTGGATCAGCCGGCGGTCAGGAGGTAACCGTCCTCCTGGGCCAGCAGAAGCGTGGGCCGCTCCTCGTCGTCACCGAGCTTGCGACGCAGCCAGGTCACGTGCATCTGGAGGGTCTGGGGACTGCCGGTGGGGTCCTCGCCCCAGACCTCCTTGAGGATGTCCTCACCGGAGGTGACCTCCCCGCCGGCGCGCACCAGGACCCGGAGCAGCTCGAACTCCCGGGTCGTCAGCTGCAGCTCGCGCGAGCCGACAAAGGCCCGGTGAGCGGCGACGTCGACCCGGATCTCTCCGGCACTGAGCTCATCCTCGGTGGCCTCTCCCGAGGCACGGCGGACCTGCGCCCGCACACGAGCCAGCAGCTCGGCCAGGCGGAAGGGCTTGGTGACGTAGTCATCGGCTCCGGCATCCAGACCGACGACGAGGTCGGAGTCCTCACTGCGGGCGGTGAGCATGAGGATCGGGATGGTCAGGCCTTGGGCCCGCACCTGACGGGCCACGTCCAGGCCGTCGATGTCCGGCAGCCCCAGGTCCAGGACGATGATGTCAGCGGCCGAGACCTCCTCGAGGGCACCTTTACCGGTGCCATGAGTCAGGACCTCGTAGCCCTCACGTCCAAAGGCTCGGGCGAGGGGTTCGGAGATGGCAGGATCGTCTTCGACGAGCAGAACAGTTGTCACATCCGCGATGTTAGGTGACGACACACCCCCACCGCCATCGTCCCAGAGGTGGAGAAGATACCAAGACGTGACCACGTCCGAGACGGCGGCTCCCCCTCCCGCTCACACCCAGAACACGTTTCGGCGAGGATACCGCGGAAAACCTCGTGCTCGAGGGCTCCCTTCACAAGCCGAGCGGACAGAAAATCACGAGATGGTAACGGAACGACGGGTCCGAGTCAGGGCCGGGTCGGCGAGGTCCGTTCCAGAGACCAGGGCACGATCTGACCCAGCCCCTTGGCCACCACCTCATGGCACTGTCCCACCCGGTAGCGCCCCGCCTCGGGCGAGCGGAGGATAGCCATGGCGGTGGACTCGTCCAGGCGGATGCTGCCGGGTTCGGCCGCGTCCACGAGCCGGGAGGCCAGGTTGACGGTGGGGCCGAAGACGTCCCCGGAACGGGAGATGACCCGTCCCTCGACGAGACTGGCCCGAACCCGAATCGCATCCGGCCCCTTCTGGAGCTCATCGACCAGGGCAGTGACGACGTCGGCGGCGATCAGCAGGTCGTCGGAGATGTACATGACGGCATCCCCGATCGTCTTGACCACCCGCGCCCCCCGGGAGGTAATGACGTCCCGGGCGGTGTTCTCGAAGCCCTCAAGCATGTGAGTCAGGGCGGCCTTGCTCATGCCCTGCGCGCGCTGGGTGAAGGAGACGATGTCGACGAATCCCAGGGAGCGGATGAGCGGGTACAGGTCGGGGCCGGTGTCCTCCCTGCCCCGGGTCGACACCTCGGCGTCGGTACGTCCCAGGATGGAGACCATGTGGCGGCGCCACACGTAGGTCAGCTGGCGCGACAGAAGCTCCACGAGGCTATCGATGCGGTCAAGAGCGACCAGCCGCGCGGAGGTGTCATCCAGCCCGAGACGCTCACTGAGGTCCGTCACGAAGGTTTCCAGCTCCCACAGGACCAGGCGGTCCATGGTGTAGGACTGGGCCCTGAGGAGCTCGAGCACGCTGGCTGAGGCCAGGGAGGAGTCACTGGTCTCGTCGAGCAGCGCCATGGTGTCTTCAAGCGCGGCGACATCCTGGTCAGTGAAGTGAACCTCATCGGGTTGGACGTCGGCGAAGCCCATGGCGCGCCAGAACTTCTGCGCCACCTCCACACTGGTTCCGGCCCGTTGAGCCACCTCAGTCAGGGTGAGGCTGGGGGCCTCCCCCAGCAGCAGGTACTCGTGTCCTGCCAAGGTGGTCCGCTCCGCATGATCCGCTTCAGCGACGGCCTTACCCTCGACACGAGGGGTGCCCTCGTGAGCCCTCTGCACGGCACCACCTCCGACCCCGTGGGAGTCCGGTACGCGCCCCTCGCTCGCTCGGCTGTCTAATGTCACCCCGCTACCGTAGCGCAGATCACACGCCGATGCCTGTTGAGTGACAGACCGCGCGGTACAGCAACGGGTTCGCAGTTCTCACGGCTCCCGACCTCCAGCTCTCCACACGCACGAGAGTCACATCGCCGGCGCGGACCTCGGTGTCACCGTCCCGGGTACGCAGCATGAGGGCGGGGGTGATATCGACGGCCAGTCCCCTGATCTCACCGTCAGGAGCCTGGACACTGACCCGCTTCCCCAGGGTGGTCAGCGTCGCGCGCAGCCGGCGCCCGAGCGCACCGCCTGCGGCATCAACGTCCCCACCGGTCTCCTCCCACTGCCTGATGAGCCGGGCCAGCTGGTGACCGATCGCCGTGAGAACGATCTCCGCGGCGTCTGCCGGCGCCGGCCTGTGACCCGCACCGACCGCACCCAGTGTGCGCAGGGAGCCGGCCCATGCCACCGGCAGCTCCTCAGCTGACTGCCCGATGTTGACGCCGATACCGAGGATGACCATGGGGGCCTCGTCGCGGTCGGCGGGAACCGCGTCGGGCGCAAGCCCACGGACGGCGGCTCCTTCAACAGCTTCCGGCGTGACGAGCTCGCTGAGAACGCCGGCGACCTTGCGCGTACCGGCCCAGCCGGGCACTGCAGGCACGGCCGCCGGATCATCGGGCAGGGCGACGACGTCGTTGGGCCACTTGGTCCCCACACGCCAGGGAAGGTCCTCAACGAGGGGCGCCAGGGCGTCGCGGACGGCCAGGCCACCCAGCAGAGGCAGCCAGCTCAGGCACTCAGCGGGAACGAGGGGCCGCAGCACCACGGAGACCAGGAGGGCGCCCCCGTCGTCGGGGGTGACCCAGGCGCGCCCGGACCGCCCTCTGCCGGCGGTCTGCCTCAGCGCCCGCAGTGCCGACAGGTGCGGCCAGGACTTGCGCTCAGGCCCCATGAGGGCGGCGCGCAGGTCGTCCTGGGTGGAGCCGGTGACGGGAACGGTGTCGAGACGCGAGAAGGGGCTGCCATCGAGGCTCATGGTTCGAGCCTACCGGCCCGTATAGGCTGGCGGCGTGATTCTCCTGGCCTCGAAGTCATCCGGCCGCCTGGCCACCCTGCGGGCCGCCGGCGTCGAGCCGCTGGTGCGAGTCTCTCGCGTTGATGAGGAGACCGTGCTCGGCGAGCTGATCCGCGGGCGCCGCGACGCCGGGCTGCCTGCCCCGAGCGCCGCTGAGCAGGTTCAGGCCCTGGCTCAGGCCAAGGCGCTCGACGTCATGACCTCCACCGACCCGCAGGAGGCCGAGGTGGTTGTGGGCTGCGACTCCATGCTGGAGATCGCCGGTCAGGTCGTCGGCAAGCCGGCCGACGCCGCCCAGGCCCGTGAGCGCTGGCGGATGATGAGCG
Source organism: Actinomyces acetigenes (assembly GCF_031296635.1). Lineage (NCBI taxonomy): Bacteria > Bacillati > Actinomycetota > Actinomycetes > Actinomycetales > Actinomycetaceae > Actinomyces > Actinomyces acetigenes. Next base: position 11,638 of record NZ_JASPFC010000036.1, on the reverse strand, counting down.
GGGGCACCGGCACCCTGCACACGGGTCACTTCCTGGTACGCACTGCGGACGGCACCACCGCCGAGGGGGTCAGCTCGGCCACTATCCGTTTCGGCTCCCCGTCCCCGGCCGAGGTCGAGGCCTACATCGCCAGCGGAGAGCCGCTGTGGTGCGCCGGGGCCTTCACCATTGACGGCCTGGGCGGCGCCTTCATCGAGGGGATCGACGGCGACCCCCACGGGGTCGTCGGCATCTCCTTGCCACTGCTACGCCGACTTCTGGCCGCCCTGGGGGTGGTCTGGACAGACCTGTGGGCGCCGCCACTGGCGACGAAACCGGTTGACGACGCCCACTGATCGTGTGGGCGCGCAGAAGCCTCAGGAGGCCGATGCCGCCGAGATGCCGGAGGAGTCCGGAGCCTGGGCGATGACCCTCATGAGCTCGGCCAGGACGACCTGCTGCTCACGGCTGAGGCGGTCGACGACGTGACGGCGCACGCCGTCAAGGTGCACCGGAGCCGCCTCGCGCAGGAAGTCGAGGCCCTGCTGGGTCAGCGTGCAGTTGACACCGCGGCGGTCGGAGTCGCAGGAGCTGCGCTCGACGTACCCCGCACCCTCCAGGCGCCGGACCGTGTGGGTCAGCCGTGAGCGGGAATGCGAGACGTGCTCGGCGAGAGTGGACATGCGCAGGGTCTGGTCTGGCGCCTCCGACAGGCGCACCAGGATCTCGTACTCGTGCATAGAGATGCCGCATCCGGCCTCGAGCTCACGGTTGAGGCGGGCGGTGACGGAGGTGGAGGCCGCCAGGAAGGAGCGCCAGGCGTCCATCTCGATCTCATCGAGTCGGCGGAATCCCTCCTGCTCCAGAGAGCTGTTCTGTCCACAGCCCCCGGCCGACCCCGGACCGCGCTCAGGAGATCCCGCAGCCCCGGCCGCCTCCTGGCTGTAGGTGGCCTCGACGGCCTCCTGATCACTCTGAGTCCACGTCATCTCAACGTCCTCGGCATAGGCCGTCGGTTCTGCCATCGTCCGCTCTGCGGTAATCACCTTTATCGACTCCTCTCAGCACCGACCTGTGGCAGGTCGCGAACTCTCAAGCACGAACTTGTTGATCGCCTTTGGCTTTCATACAAGCGCAGCTCCACTTCTTTTTTATCACACTCGGTCGGAGTCTCAGCCCTCCCAGCACAGCGACCCGCAACGTCAGACAACCTTGAGATCACAGGGGTTACCCCCACTTTCCGTTGCCGTTGAACAGTTCTGAGAGGCCTACAGCCTCGTAGGAAAACAATTCGGACACTGACTTCATGTCACCTGACATACATCAGTTTGACAATCGAAATACCCATCTTTGTCACGTTATCATCCCCATCGACCGATGATCGGGAGGCAACCGATAATTCATTTTCACGTTCTCATCTCACTTCCTTCAAGACGGTAATGAATCCCCGTCAGAATTCCCTCCAGTAAGCAATCATTATTCCCTCATGAGGCGATAGGAGAATGAACGGCTCCCTCACCGCCTTCTGGCGGCGGCCACGAAGGCGGATGGCGTCACCGGCGCCGCAGAACGGGCCGCCGCCCCTGAGTGATGTCTCCGCTGGCGGGGTCGACGGCGAGCGTCGCCCACGACTCCCTCGCACTGCTCCCGGACTCAGGGACATCGGCAGAACCAATGAATACTAGGTCTGTCTGCCGTAAAGGCGAAGACTGGACGAGTGCGAGACTGATCGCTCCGAGCAGCAGGCCGTGAGCAACGACCTCACCGGAACCGGCCGACAGCCCCGCCTCAGCCGCTCTTCCGGGCAGGAGATGGATGGGGTTCCGGTCTCCGCTGGCCTGCGCCCAGGCGGCCACATCGGTGTCAGCGAGCCGGTAGAACACGGAGCCGGACGGCGTATCAAATCCGGACTCTGGGGCCGTGAGTTTCCTCTTCTCGATGGCGTCCCGCCCAGGCGGCAAGGTACGGCGGGCGAGCTCGTGGATCACCCGCCAGTGCTGCCCCGTCACCGTGAGCTCGACCGTCGCCTGGATGAGCTCCCACCCCGCGCGCTCGACCTGTCGGATCGAGACCCCATCGGGCGCGTCCGTTCCCAGAGCCACCCCGTCTCCCGCAGGCCTCACGCTCATCCGGCAACGGCGGTGCACCAGGCCCTCCCAGGCGGCCTCCCCCCAACAGTCCCGTACCCAGCCCTGGACCTGGTGCATGGCCTGCACAGCGGGGAGGATCGCCGTCGCTCCGCGCCGGGCCCGGCGGCGAGCCTGACAGCCGGGATGCCCGGAGGAGGCCGTTGCGAGCACCCCGTCCAGGACCGCTGCGAGCCGCTCAACGGCGTCGTCACAGGAGCTGGGACTGTTCACCCTGGGATGCTAGACGCCCGCCCCGAGGAGACGACGAAGCCCCGCCGACATCATGTCGACGGGGCTCGCTCCCCGGTCACGGCGGTGGCGACCGGGATCGCTATGCGATGCTCAGCGGGTCTCGCGGTGCTCGGTGTGCTTGCCGCAGCGAGCGCAGAACTTGGCGATGCTGAGACGGTCGGGGGTGTTCCGACGGTTCTTCTTGGTGATGTAGTTGCGCTCCTTGCACTCCGAGCAGGCCAGAGTGATCTTGGGGCGAACGTCGGCGGACTTGCTGGCCACGTTTGTCTCCTCGTGTCGATCCTCGAGCATGCGACGGAGCGCTGTACTCGAAAGCTTGCGTAGCGGGGGAGGGACTCGAACCCTCGACCTCACGATTATGAGTCGTGCGCTCTAACCAGCTGAGCTACCTCGCCATAGGAACACAATGGGGGCCAGTGGCCCCCGCTGTGAGAGCCCCGAAAGGGAATCGAACCCTTGACCTTCTCCTTACCATGGAGACGCTCTGCCGACTGAGCTATCGGGGCAACGAGCCGAATCCTAGGCAGATCCGAATCGCTCTGGCAATTCGTTCCGCCGTGGCTTCGCTCACTGCGGTCCTCGCCGGGCGGCGAGGTGCGATCCAAGTGATCGCCGTGGCGGGTGAGGGATTCGAACCCCCGTAGCATAACGCGGCTGATTTACAGTCAGCTCCCATTGGCCGCTCGGGCAACCCGCCTTGGCTCCGCGCTCCGACCCCTCGGTCATCGCTTGGCGCCGTGGAAGAATAGCAAGGCAGCGGCGCGAAACGCCAATCGCCCCCGTAGGACCCTCCTCACAGAACAACCCACCTAGACTCGGGTCGACTGAGGTCCCCACCCCGGAAAGGACTGCGCCATGGCCAACGACTCCTCCTTCGACGTCGTCTCCCGCCTCGACCGCCAGGAGGTGGACAACGCCGTCAACCAGTGCGCCAAGGAGATCTCTCAGCGCTACGACTTCCGCGGCGTTGACGCCTCCGTGAGCCTGTCGGGCGACACCATCACCCTGGAGGCCAACACCGCCGAGCGGGTCCTGGCGATCCTGGACGTCCTGGAGTCCAAGCTCTTCCGCCGCGGCGTCTCCCTCAAGGCCCTGGACCTGGGGGACAAGGAGCCGCGCCCCTCGGGCAAGATCTACCACCTGGCCTGCCCGCTGCGCGAGGGACTCACCCAGGAGGTGGCCAAGAAGATCACCAAGGCGATCCGTGACGAGGGCCCCAAGAGCGTCAAGGCCACGATCCAGGGCGACGAGGTGCGCGTGACCTCCAAGTCCCGCGACGACCTCCAGAGCGTCATCGCCCTGCTGAAGAACCTCGACGTCGACGCCGCCCTCCAGTTCGTCAACTACCGCTGAGGCCGCCCGCCCCGGCGACTAGGCCGACAGCAGCGTCAGGACGGCCTTGACACGGCGATGGACGGCGGCGTCGGGCAGCAGGCCGAGCTTGGCGAAGATCCGCTGGGTGTGCTTCTCCACGGCCCCCTCGGTGACCACCATGATCTTGGCGATACCGGCGTTGGTACGCCCCTCGGCCATGAGGGCCAACACCTCCCGCTCACGGGGCGTGAGCTCGGTGAGCGGGTCGTCGCGCCGGCCTCGCTGGAGGACCTGGGAGACGACGTCGGGGTCCAGGACGAGCTCGCCGCGCGCCACCCGCTCGACCGCGCCGAGGAAGGCGTCGATGTCGCCGACCCGGTCCTTAAGGAGGTAGCCCAGGGCGCCTCCGCCGTCGGCCAGGAGCTCGGGCAGGTAGCCGGCGACGACGTACTGGCTCAGCAGCAGGATGGGTGCACCCGGCCACTGGGCGCGGATGCGGGTGGTGGCCCGAAGGCCCTCATCGGTGTGGGAGGGCGGCATGCGGATGTCGGCGACGACGACGTCGGGCCGTAGCCGCAGGGCCTCCTTCACGAGCGCCTCGCCGTCCCCCACTCCCCCGACGACCTCGTGGCCGCCGTCGGCCAGGATGAGTGCCAGCCCCTCGCGCAGGAGGACGGAGTCATCAGCGATCAGAACGCGCACGGGATTCTCGCCTCCAGTGTGGTCGGTCCACCGGTCGGGGACGTGATGGTGAGCCTACCGTCGACACCGTTGAGGCGCTCGACCAGGCCGGCCAGGCCGTGCCCCTTGGCGGTCGAGGCCCCACCGATGCCGTTGTCGCTGATCCTCACGAGCAGGGCGCCGTCGACGACGCGGGCATCGACGCCGGCGGCCGTGGCCCCGGAGTGCTTGTTGAGGTTGGCCAGCGCCTCACTGACCACGAAGTAGGCGGCCTGGGAGACGTGGTCGGGCAGGTCCGGCAGCTCAGTGCTGACGGTGACGGGGACGGAGGAGCGGGTGGCCGCCTCGGTGATGGCGGCCGCCAGGCCCCGGTCGATGAGGACCGGTGGGGCGATGCCGCGGGAGAGCTGGCGCAGCTCGTCAAGGGTCTGCTGGGTCTGCTCCATGGCGCCCTGGATGATGGCCGACGCGGCCGCCGGGTCCTTCTCGGCCTGCCTGTGGGCGCGGGCCAGGTCCATGCGCAGGCGCACGAGGCGCTGCTGGGGGCCGTCGTGGATGTCGCGCTCCAGGCGGCGGCGGGTGTCGGCCTCGGCGCGCTGGACGGCGGCCCGGGAGGTCTGGAGGCGGCTGACCTCGCTGCGCCAGGAGAGCATGGCGCGGCTGAGCCCCGTCTGCATGGCGGCCAGGCCCCGCAGGACGAAGGGGGCGATCAGGGAGAAGACGATGCCGCAGGTGAGGTTGAATCCGATGTCCCAGAGCAGCTCCGGCTGCAGGCCCAGAAGATGAGCCAGTCCCTGACGCTGCTGTCCCATGGTCGGGTCGAGGACCAGGTCAAGAATGATGTCGGCGATGGGGGCGAGGAGACCTGCCACGGCCAGGGCCAGCCACACAACGCTGATGGTCCAGGTGATGAGGGAGACCGGGAAGTAGATGACGGCCCACAGCAGGTCCATCCAGCGCTGGGGGTCGCGCAGGCGCCGGAAGAGCCGACGATGCACGGGGGCTCCCGGGTCGGGCTCGAGGTATCCGCCGGGCACCGGCTCGCGTCCGTCCACGCGCGCCATGGCGAGGCGGGCGATGTTGGCGAAGCCCCCGGCGATGCTCAGGTCGATGATGAGCACCAGCAGCCCGACCCAGATGATGGTGGTGACCACACCGAGGGCGGTCAGCGGCACGATGAGGCAGAAGGCGAGCAGGCTCAGTGGCCCGCTGAGGAGGAGGAAGGCGGCGTCCTTGCCGAACTGGCGGTAACGCGCGGCCCATGCTGATCGGTTCATGCCTCATATCCTTCTCAGGGCCGGAATCGCGCCCAATCCTGCCACCTGGCGGGGCCGTGGTGGGGCTAGCCCGACACCGCCGTGGGGGCGGGCGACTCAGTCCACGAGTCGGGAGGTCAGGCTGCGGGCGAGATCGTCGGCCCATCTGTCGTAGCGGGCCTCGCCGGGGCGGCTGAGGCAGTACAGGAGGTTGCCCAGGCGGTCGAGGAGCTCGTAGGCGTCGCGGCGCTCCAGCAGCCGTTGCGGGTCGGTGGTACTGGAGTCCTGCGTGAGCCGCGAGCGCCGCGAGTACCGCGAATATTCAGTGACGAAGGCGGTGACGTCGTCGGACGTCATGGGCAGGTACCAGGGTCCGCCGGTCACCCGGCCCCCGATGAGGGCCAGGTCCTTGGCGGTGTCGCCGGGCCCGGACCACTCGAAGTCGATGAGTCGTGGCAGGCCGTCGGGGCCGAGGATGACATTGGTGGCGACGGCGTCGCCGTGGATGAGCCGGTGGGTGGGGACTGCCTCGAAGGCCGGGGCGAGGCGGGTAAGCTCTCGGCGCCAGGCGGGCAGGAGCGCGCGGACGCGAGGGTCGGTGAGGGTCTGCGGGTGGTGCTCTCCCCACCAGGTCAGCACCTCCTCTCCCTGCTCGCCGGCGCCCGGCACGAAGGCGGTCGACGGCGCGGGACCGGTGGCGAGGGCATCGTGCAGGCGGGCGATCTGGTGTGCGAGGGCGGTGGCGAGCCGTGGGTTCCAGTCGGTGGCTCGCAGGGCCCGGCCGGGGACGTGGGTGGTCACCATGTAGGGGGTGCCCAGCGGGTTGTCGCTGCCGGTCTCCAGGGCGACGGCGCTGGTTCCCAGCTCGGGCGGGACGCGTCTGAGGGCCTCGAACTCGGTCTCCATGGGGTGGGGCAGGTCATGGGGCGGGCGTCGTGGAAGGCGCAGGACCCGGGCCTGCTCCCCGGAGCCGATTCGCCAGGCGGTGTAGCTCTCGCCGGCCCCCAGCCGCTCGACCGGTCCGGGCTTCACGCCGCGCAGCTCACCGGCGTCGACGGCGGCCTTGATGCGTGGGGCGATGCCGTCGTCGGCTCCAGTGGGAGGTGGAGTGTCCACTCCCCTGTCCATCGTCATCGGGTTCCATCCGCGGGGCTCAGGCCGATGATGGACCGGGCGGCCTCGGTGACGGTGAGCCGGGCGGTGTCGAGGCGGAGGTCAGCCTCGGGCCAGGGGGCGTAATCGCGACGGGCGATCTCCTGCCACCCCGGCAGCTCGAGGCCCTCGATGTCGCTGCCCCGCTGCTGGGCGCGGCGCCGATGCTCGGCCTCATCGGAGCAGATGAGCTCGACGGAGAGAAACCGGGCGCCCACGGCTGAGGCCGTCTCCTCCCACAGGCGGCGGGTGAGGGGCAGCGGGTTGACGCACTCGACCAGGACATCCCCGCCCGAGGCCAGGACATCCCGGGCCACAGCGGCGGCCACGTAGTATCCGGCGCCCGCGGGCATGCCGGGGAGCATCTCGCCAGTGTCCCGCAGGGCCTGCTCGATGGAGTCGATGCGCAGCCAGGTCGGCGGCTGGCTCTGCGGCTGCACCTCGGCCCGCAGGCGCAGGATCGCCCGGCAGACGGAGGTCTTGCCGACTGCCGGCAGCCCGCCGACGACGGTCAGGGGCATCCCGTCAGTACCCGGCCATCTGCTCGAGGCGGGCGATGCGCTTGTCCATGGGCGGGTGGGTGGAGAACAGGTTGCGTAGACTCCCGAAGGGGTTGGCGATCATCATGGAGGAGACCGGTTCAAGGCGCGGGTCCTGCCCCATGGGCACGCGTGAGATGCCCGACTCGAGCTTGCTGAGCGCGCTGGCCAGGGCGAGCGGGTCCTGGGTGAGCTCGGCGCCGTCGTGGTCGGCGTCGTACTCGCGGGTCCGGGAGATGGCGAACTGGGTGATGGCGGCGGCCAGGGGCGCCAGGAGGGAGAGCAGCAGGACGGCGACGATGTTGCCGCCGTCCCGGTCGCGCCGGTTGCCGCCGCCGAACCACAGGGCCATGGTGGCCAGCGAGGAGATGACGCCGGCGATGCCCGCGGCCACCGAGGAGGTGAGAATGTCGCGGTTGTAGACGTGGGAGAGCTCGTGGCCCAGGACGCCGCGCAGCTCGCGCTCGTTGAGGAGCTGGAGGATACCCTGCGTGCAGCACACGGCGGCGTGCGAGGGGCTACGGCCGGTGGCGAAGGCGTTGGGGCTCATCGTGGGGGCCACGTAGAGGCGCGGCATGGGCTGGCCAGCAGCGGCGGAGAGCTCACGCACGATGGCGTACATCTGGGGCTGCTGGGCCTCGGTGACCTCGATGGCGCCCATGGAGCGCACCGCGATCTTGTCGGAGTTCCAGAAGCCGTAGGCGGTCTGCACCAGGCCGATGACCGGCGCGATGATCAGCCAGATGGCAGAGCCGGTCCCCCGGGCCAGCGCGTAGCCGAGCAGGAGAAGCAGGCTCCACATGCCGCCCAGGAGGACGGCGGTCTTGAGACCGTTGTAGTGGTGGGTCCTTGTCATGGGTGGAGACTATGGGATGAACCTGTGTCTGACCTATGTCTGCTGGCGCGGGACCACTCGCGCGGTAATGAGGCCGCAGTCCAGGCAGTGCAGGGCATCGCGGAAGTCGTCGGGGTCGAAGGGGGTTCCCGGCACCTCACGCGCGAGGGTCCAGTACTCCCCCGTCGAGTCCTGGACCGCGTACCCGGTGTCGCGGAAGCCGGAGCGCTCGTAGAAGGAGAACCGACGGCGTCGCTGCTCGGCGTTGTCGGCCTCGGCGACGACGGGCTCAATGTCCAGGACGATGGTGCATCCGGGGTGACGGCGCTCGAGCTCGGCCAGGAGGCGAGTGCCCAGGCCCCGGCCGCGGGCGGCGTCGTCGACGGCGAGGTAGAAGAGGTAGAGCAGGTGGGAGCCGGGGCGGCGCACGGTCCAGGTCAGGGCGACGGGGTCCGGCGAGGCCGCGTGGGCGGGGCCGGCGGGCTGGTCCCACCAGGCGACGAGGTCGACGCCGCGCCGCAGGCTGAGCAGGTGGATGAGCGCCCAGGGAAGGCGCTCATCCTCGGGGAAGGCACGCAGGTAGAGGTCATGCGCCCAGCGGTCGGTTCTGCTGGCGAAGCGGATGCGACGGGTTCTCATCGCTCAGCTCAGCAGGTCGGCGACGTCGGCCGCCGGGAGGTTCAGGGCCTGGCCGACCCCGGCGGTGTAGAGCGACCCGGCATGGGTGCTCAGGCCGCGGGCGAGGTCAGGGCGCGCCGCGATGGCGCCGCGCCAGCCCTCATCGGCCAGGGCCAGGGCGTAGGGCAGGGTCGCGTTGGTCAGCGCGTAGGTGGAGGTGTGCGGGACGGCTCCGGGCATGTTGGCCACGCAGTAGAAGATCTTGCCGTCCACCTCGAAGGTGGGCTCGGAGTGGGTGGTGGGGTGGGAGTCCTCGAAGCAGCCTCCCTGGTCGATGGCGATGTCGACCAGCACGCTGCCGGGCCGCATGGTCTCCACCATGGCGCGTGTGACGAGGTTCGGGGTGCGGGCCCCGGGCACGAGGACGGCGCCAATGACCAGGTCCGCCCCGGCGCAGGCCTGGGCCACGTCGAGCTCGGTGGAGAAGCGGGTGCGGATGGTCCCGCCGTCGAGCTCCTCGATCCGGCGCATGCGCAGCGGGTCGACGTCGAAGACGGTGACGTCCGCGCCCATGCCGGCGGCGACCCGCGCGGCGCTCAGGCCGGCGGTGCCTCCACCCAGGACGACGACGCTTCCGCGCCGTACTCCGGCGGCGCCGCCCAGCAGGACGCCGGCCCCGCCGTGGGGGCGCAGCAGGGCCTCCGCGCCGACCTGGGCGGCCAGACGGCCGGCGATCTCCGACATGGGCGCCAGGAGGGGCAGGGCGCCGGTGTCGGTCTCGACGGTCTCGTAGGCGATGGAGGTGACCCGCTTGGCGAGCAGCTCCTCGGTCAGGGCCCGGTCGGCGGCCAGGTGCAGGTAGGTGAACAGCAGCAGGTCCGGGCGCAGGAAGGGGTACTCCTGGGCAATCGGCTCCTTGACCTTGAGGACGAGCTCGGAGTCGGCCCACAGGCCGGGGACGTCGTCGGTCATGACGGCGCCGGCGGCGGTGTAGTCGGCGTCGGGGATGGAGGCCCCCTCGCCGGCGCCCGCCTGAATGGTCACGGTGTGACCGCGCCGGGTGAGCGCGTGCACGCCGGCCGGCGTGATGGCGACGCGGAACTCGTTGTCCTTGATCTCGGTGGGAACGCCGATTCGCATGGTTCTGCCTTCGAGGTAGTTGTCAAGGGGTGGTGTGGCGTGTGTGGGTCGGGGCCGACGGCGGAGCCAGACAGCCCCGACCCAGTCGGCTCAGTCGGCCAGACGGTGGGCGACGCGCTCGGGGACGCGGCCCGCCTCGGGCTGGCCGATGAGGTCCTCGGGAACCTCGGTGGAGCGGGAGATCGCGGTCATGGCGTCACGGGAGACGACCTTGACGCGCTCGCGCGGCTTGGAGGCCCCTCCGGTGACGACGACCTCGCCGTAGTCCTCGCCGAGCTCACGCTCGTAGGCGTCCAGCAGCTCCCAGCCTTCCCAGTTGGTGAAGGGGATGCCGCGGGACTCCAGCAAGGCGATGATGGCGTCGTGGCCGACCTGGGCCTCGTCGCTGGTCTCGGCGTGCAGCAGGCCGGCGTTGGCGTCGGCCACGAGGTTGGTGATCGTCTCCTGCGCGTCGGACTTGGTGGAGCCGATGAGGCCCACCGGGCCGCGACGGATCCAGCCGGTGGCGTACAGGCCGGTCAGGGGCTTGCCGTCCTCGCCGAGGACACGGCCGCCCTCGTTGGGGACGACGTGCCGCTCGGTGTCGAAGGGCAGGCCCTCGATGGCGCTGGAGGCGTACCCGACGGCGCGGTAGACGGCCTGGACGGGCCAGTCGCGGTACTCGCCGGTGCCGGTGACGTTGCCGTCGCCGGTCAGGCGGGTGCGCTCGGTGCGCAGGCCGACGACGTGGCCGTCGTCGTCGGTGAGGACCTCGTGGGGGGCGGAGAAGAGGTGGATGTGGATGCGGTGGGAGGCGGTGAGGTCCTCCGGCTCCTGCATCGCGTACCCCTCGAGGGCCTTGACGACCTGGCGCTGCTGGTTGGAGGAGGCCAGGGCCGCCTGCGAGCCTTCGTCGTACTCGAAGTCCTCCTCGTCGACGATGACGTCGACGTCGGGCTGCTTTCCGAGCTCGCGCAGCTCCAGCGGGGTGAACTTCACCTGGGCTGGGCCGCGGCGGCCGAAGACGTGCACGTCGGTGACCGGGGACTGCTGGAGGGTGGCGGCCACGTTCGCGGGGATCTCGGTGGTCATGAGGTCGTCGGCGTGCTTGGCCAGGATGCGGGCAATGTCCAAGGCGACATTGCCGACGCCGATGACGGCGACCTCCTTGGCACTCAGGTCCCAGGTGCGCGGGTGGTCGGGGTGCCCGTCATACCAGGAGACGAAGTCGGCGCCGCCGTAGCACTCAGGGGCGTCGACGCCGGGGATGTCAAGGGGGGCGTCGGTGTCAGCTCCGGTGGAGAAAATGATGGCGTCATAGTGCTCGTGGAGCTCGGCCACCGAGATGTCACGGCCGACCTCGACGTTGCCGATGAGCCGGATGTCCCCGCGCTGGAGGATCTTGTAGAGGGCCACGATGATCTGCTTGATGCGCGGGTGGTCGGGGGCGACGCCGTAGCGCACCAGCCCGTAGGGCGCAGGAAGCCGCTCGAACAGGTCGATACAGACCTCCATGCCCGACTTCGAGAGGATGTCCGAGGCGTAGATGCCTGCGGGGCCTGCTCCGACGACGGCGACATTGAGAGGACGTGCGTTCACTGTTCTTCGTTCCTGTTTCAGGGGACGTGGACGTGGCACCCGCGTTCCCGCTGCCGGGAGAACCGGTTGATCCGGTCCGGGGCGACGGCGATGACGGCGGGGTACCGCGGCACAGTCTATGGAGGAAGGTGGGGGCTCCCCCAGGGCGCGGGCAATATCGCCGCT
>NZ_JASPFC010000035.1:0-26322 GCF_031296635.1 Actinomyces acetigenes | reverse complement strand
CGCCTGTCGACCGCCCTGGGGGCGCCCCTGGCCGACATCCTCCAGACCGTGGCCGGCGGGGTGGCTGAGTCCGGTCGCGCCGAGGCCTCCCGGCGGGCCGCCCTGGCCGGTCCCCGCAGCACCGCCCGGATCCTGGCCTGCCTGCCCGTGGTCGGCCTGGGACTGGGGATGCTCGTGGGTGCCGACCCCGCCTCCCTCCTGCTCGACGGCGGCGTCGGCAGCGCCGTGGGGGCGCTGGGCATCGGGCTCATGGTCGTGGGGCACCTGGTGACCAGGCGCCTCATCCGCGCCGCGACCGCTGAGGGCGACGTCGTCGACGAGGCCCTAGTCCTGGACCTGGCCGCCGCCGCCCTGAGCGCCGGGGCCTCGGTGCCCGGGGTGCTGACCGCCTTGGGCCAGGCCCTGGAGGAGGAGGGTGCCGGCGTCGTGGGGCGGGCCCTGCTGCTGGGAGCCCCGTGGGAGGAGGCCTGGCAGGCGCCCGAGGACGATCAGTGGAGGGCGCGGCGCTCCCGCCTGGAGTCCTGCCTGCGCCCCGGCTGGGAGGACGGTGCCTCGCCGGCCGCTCTCCTGGAGGCGACGGCGGCGAGCCTGCGCGCGGGGCGGCACGCCCGCGACGAGGAGGCCGCCGAGCGTCTGGCGGTGCGCCTGGTCCTGCCGCTGGGCGCCTGCCACCTGCCGGCCTTCGTCATCCTGGGGATCGCGCCGGTTGTCGCATCAGTCGGCATGAGCATGCTCACCGGGTGAAGGCAGCCCGTCCTGCCAGCACCCCGCTAGCGCCCCGTCGCTCAGGCGCCTCCACCCGACCAGGGGCCGAAACTGAGGGGTTCCTTCGAGGAGGCCGCGACGGTGGGTGTCCCCACCCGCCCATCGGCTGAGCTGCCGTCCGATGCCCGCACAAGCGGGTACTCCTACCCTTTCAGGTGCGCGGACCCCCGGCGGCCTGGCACGATGGGGGCATGGCACTGTCGAAGAAGCTGCTGAGCCGCGACGAGGTCGTGGTGCGGCACATGCACACCCACATCAAGGTCCTCCTGTGGCGGTTCGTCGTTGAGATCCTGCTGCTCGTGGTCGGCGTCGTCGCCTCGGTCATGGCCCCCGCCAGCTGGCGCCCCTGGGGCATCCTGGCGATCTGGGTGGTGATCCTCGTCGTGAGCATCCCCCTGCTGCTCCTGCCGTGGCTGCAGTGGTACATGCGCACCTACACGATCACCACCAAGCGCATCATCACCCGCTCCGGCATCATCAGCCGCATCGGCCACGACCTGCCCCTGACCCGGATTTCCGACATCCAGCTGGACAAGGACGTCACCGACCGCTTCTTCGGCTGCGGCACGCTGGCGCTTCAGACCTCCGCCGATGACCCGCTCCTCCTGCACGACGTCCCCCACGTGGAGACGGTCCAGGTGGAGATCTCCAACCTGATCTTCAACGACACCCAGGGCGCCATCGACGCCGACCCCCGCAGCTGAGCGGCACGGAGGCGCAGATACAAGGCGCAGATACGCAGAGAGACGGCGGCCGCCGGTCCCCCCAGAGAGGGAGCCGGCGGCCGCCGTCTGAATCGTGGTGATCGGGTCAGTCGAGGGTCTCGACGACGCCGACCGCCTGGGCCACGCCGGTCAGGGTGGCGGCGATGCGCACGGCCTCCCAGACCTGCTCGGTGCTCAGGCCCTCGCCGCGCACCGTGGCCTCGTGGGCGGTCACGCACTTCTCGCAGCCGTTGATGGTGGACACGGCCAGGCTCCACAGCTCGAAGTCGACCTTCTCCACGCCACCGGAGGTGCCGATGATGTTCATGCGCAGGCCCATGCGCTCGTTGTCGTAGGCCGAGCCCAGGAAGTGGCGCGTGCGGTAGGCGACGTTGTTCATCGCCATGATGGAGGCGGCGCCCAGGGCGGCGCTGATGGCCTCCTCGGACAGGTGGGTGCGGGCGTCCTCCATGACCTGGACCAGGACGGACTCGTTGCGGGTCGCGGCGGCCGCGGCCACGAAGGTGCCCCACTGCTGCTGCTCGGTCAGCGAGGAGGAGCGGGACAGGGTGGACAGGTTCAGGGAGAGGTCCTTGGCCCACTCGGGCAGGGCGGAACGCAGGTTGTCGATGCTCATGTGTTCTCGTTTCGTCGTCGTTCAGGTGGTGAAGGTCAGGGGGCTGGGGCGGCGGCCCGTCAGCTCATCTGGCTCAGGGCGTCGATGGTGGCGGCGCCGGCCTGCCAGTTGCAGGCGCACAGCTCGTCGGACTGGAGGGCGTCGAGCTGGCGCAGGACCTCCTCGGTGTTGCGGCCCACGGAGTCGGCGGTCACGGAGACCGACTGGATGACGTTGTGGGGGTCGATGATGAAGGTGGCGCGGTCGGCCTCACCGGTGGGGCGCTTGATACCCAGGGCCTCGGTGAGCTCGCGGTTGAGGTCGCTGGCCATGGGGAAGGGCAGGTCCTGGAGCTTGTCGTGGCTGCGGCGCCAGGCGTAGTGGGTGTACTCGTTGTCCACCGAGACGCCCACGACCTCGCAGTCGCGGTCCTTGAAGTCCTGGTAGAGGTCGCCGAAGGCAGCAATCTCGGTGGGGCACACGAAGGTGAAGTCCTTGGGCCAGAAGAAGACGACGCGCCAGGTGCCGGCGGGGACCTGCGAGGAGACGGTGGTGAAGTAGTCCTCGGGCTTGCTGGCCTCAACCTCCTTGAGGTTGCCGGGGACGACGGCGGTGAGCTCGTAGGCGGGGAACTGGTCTCCGATGGTGAGAACGGCCATGGGTGCCTCCTGAATCGTGCGAATCACGGTGCGAGTGGGTGTGGGTCTGCGCTGACCTGCACCGACCCGGGTAGGGCCGGCGCGGGGCGGCTCCGTCGGTCCAACCGTAAGGGGGCCAGCCTCATAAGCGCAACTAAAACTTGTCCTATTTTTATAAAGGTGTACCTTATCTGATGTCGGTGCGGTGACACGGCCCGGTCGCCGGCTGCTCGGGCCCGCAGGCCGGTCTCCTGAAGGGGGCGGGGCGTGCGGGGCCCGCCGGCGCGCCGGGTAGAGGGCGGGCGGCTCGGTGCCCAACGGTGCTTGTCGGCTGACTGCCTCCACACCCGGGCCTGCTCCGGCCCGCGCAGCCGGAATGAGTCGCCGCCCCGCGGTGTTGTCCCACTGTCGCCTCACGCCCGCGCACCCCAGGTCAGGAGAAACCATGAGTCCTCGTCTTAGCCGGATCAGCGTCCTCGAGCAGGTTCCGCTCTTCGAGGGAGGACAGGCCCGCCGAACCCTGGAGGACCTTGTCCGCCTGGGGCGCGGCCTGGAGGAGTCCGGCTACCACCGCCTCTGGCTGGCCGAGCACCATAGCGCCGGCTCCTTCCTGTCCTCAGCGCCCGACCTGCTCATGATGCACATCCTGGACGCCACCGACCGCATCCGGGTGGGCTCGGGCGGCGTCATGGCCATGCACTACGGCTCGCTCCAGATGGCCGAGCGCTTCGCCACCCTGGCCACCCTCCACCCCGGCCGCGTCGACATGGGCCTGGGCCGCGCCCCCGGCGGGGACATGCGCGCGGCCGCAGCCCTCAACCAGGGCCGCGTCATCGACCCCGACGCCATCAACGCCCTCATCGAGGAGACCGTCGCCCTCCTGCGCGACGATCTTCCGGCCACTCACCCCTACGCCTCCATCGAGGTCCGTCCCCTCCCGGCCCAGATGCCGGAGGTCTGGCTCCTGGGCTCCTCGGGCCAGTCGGCCGCCTGGGCCGGCGCCCACGACCTCAACTATGCCTACGCCCAGTTCTTCACCGGTCGCCAGCAGGTCGAGATCATGAACCACTACCGCGCCCACCTCCCCGAGGGTCCCGGCCGCGGCTCCATCCACGGGGGACAGACTCTTTCCGCCCTGTGCGTCAGCGCCGCCGCCACCCGCGAGGAGGCCCGCGAGCAGGCCCTCGTGGCCGCCGACGCCCGCTTCAGCCTGCGCACCGGTCGCCCCATGCGCTTCCGCGACCCGGCCACCCTCGACGCCGCCTACCGCGCCGAGGTCGAGCGCTATCTCGAGCGCGACACCGCCATCATCGTGGGCACCTACGACGAGGTCGCCCAGGCTCTGTCCTCCTTCGCCGAGAACCACGGCACCGAGGAGGTCATGCTCATCAGCTACATCGACGACGTCGAGGTCAAGACCCGCCAGTACGCCGAGCTCGCCGCCCGCCTCCTGTGAGCCGGCGTCCTCCTTCCCACCTCCGGCGGCCACGCCCGAGCAGGCGGCGAGCCTGCGGGCGGACCTGGCCGACTCCGGTTGGGGTGGTTGCCCCGGAGCCGACAGCGGGCCGACGGAAGCGGTCTGTCGGGTCGCTGGTGTCCATGGTGCTGACATCACCCCCGCACCGACGCCGTACCCCGAAGACAAACCGCAACATTCCAACGATCCTCCGCTGCCATTTCGACGGTGGGGCCGCTGATGTCAGCGCTGTGGACACTGGGCTGCGCAGGAGTACGCGTGCGGACCTCGATCCGCTGGAGCTCCTTGGCGTCCGCCACTGGGGCGCGCAGGAGTGGGCATGCGGCAGGGCCCAGCGCCTCCGCCTCAGGTCCGACCACGCCGGCCCCTGCCTGAGCCCCTCTGACTCTCGCACCGGGGGCCAGGAGGCCGTGGTTCGACGTCGGCTGATGTCTGTCCCGCTCTGAGCGCCCGGAGTCGGCTTGCTCCACGAGGGTCGGGATCTACTGGTCGAGAGTTGTGCGTACTGCACGAAGGCCCCACCTACCGGAAGTACACCCGACCCTCCTCCAGTAGCGCCCCACCCTCGTGCAGTACACGCCCCGCACCACCCGAGCGAGTGCGAGCACCGAGCCAGTTCCGGCATCTGGGGTGCACAACGCCAAGAGGGCCCGGTCTGTCCGGACCGGGGTCGTGAGATGCCAAGACACCCGGCGCTCGGGGCGGGGGCTGAGGTCCTGGCGCGCATATGCAGTAATAAAGGCAAGACACCCGGCGCTCGGGGCGGGGGCTCCGGTCCGGCCGACCTGCCCCATCGGCATCGTGAGGCATAGGGCATTCGATCCTCATTGAGGCCAGGAGATAACGCGCCTGTGAGCCGGCGGGTGAGCGCCACCGTCCTGTATGCGGCGGGGCGCCAGATATGAGCGGTGCCCCGCGTTACGGTCGGTCCCATGAGCCCCGCGAGCGCCCGGTCCGCCTCAGAGCCGTCGTCCTCCTTCCCGCCTCCGGCGGCCACGCCCGAGCAGGCGGCGAGCCTGCGGGCGGACCTGGCCGACTCCGGTTGGGGTGTGGAGGCGGTGGCCGCCCTCCTGGGCGAGGCCGCCGACGCCGCCCTGCGCCGGGAGATCCGCCTGCCCGCCCTGCGATCCGTGCGCGCCGCCCTGGCGGACGGGCCGGCCCCCTCGCCCGTGGCGGTCCTGACCGCCTTGTTCATGCTTGGTGAGCCGGTCCCTGCCACCGCCCTTGACGCCGCCCTGCCCCGCACCGCTGCGGCGGGCGCCGCCGCCATTGGCCTGGTCGGCGAGCCCGACGGGGCCGGATGCGTCCGTGCCCTGGTCGACCTGCGCCCCCACGAGGCCGTTGATGACGCCGGAGAGGTCCGCTGGTGGGTGGCCTCTGACCTGGGTGAGCTCGTCACCGGCCGGGCTCTGGCCCCCGATCACGTCCTGGGGGTCGGTGGCGCCGGCCTTACCCTGGCGGGCCTGACCCCGCGCACGCGAGTCCGTACTGCCCTGGACCTGGGCTGCGGCTGCGGCATCCAGACCCTCTACCTGCTGCGTCACGCCGAGCATGTGGTGGCGACCGACATCTCCGCGCGCGCCCTGGCCTTCACCGCCTTCAACGCCGCCCTGGCCGGCGTGAGCGTTACCGGTGCTCCCGACGCCGGCTCCGAGCCCGTCCTCGGCTCTGGCCGCCTGGAGCTCCTGCGCGGTTCCCTCCTGGAGCCGGTGGTCGGCCGTCGCTTCGACCTCATCGCCTCCAACCCGCCCTTCGTTCTCACCCCGCCGGCGGTGCGTGAGGCCGGCCTACCCCTCATGGAGTACCGCGACGCCGGCGGCCCCATCCTGCCGGGGCTCGTCGCCGGTCTCGGCGAGCACCTCGAGCCCGGCGCGGTCGCCGTCATGCTCGGCAACTGGGAGCACCGTGGTACCGGCTCGTGGCGCGACGCCGTGGCCGCCTGGGTCCCCGAGGAGCTCGACGCCTGGGTCATTGAGCGCGAGCTCCAGGACCCGGTGGAGTACGCCACCATGTGGCTGCGCGACGGCGGCCTGACCCCCGAGCGTGACGCCGAGGGCTTCGACGCCGCTCTGGAGGCGTGGATCGACGACTTCGAGGCTCGTGACGTCCGGGGCGTCGGCTTCGGTTACCTCATCGTCCACCGTCCTCGGCGCCCCCGTGAGCCCTGGCACCTCCTGGAGGAGGTGACTACCTCCGGTCAGGGGGTTCTGGGGCCCCATGTCGCCGAGGTGCTGGAGGTGCGCGAGCAGCTCGCCGGTCTCGACGACGAGGCCGTCGCCGACC
Source organism: Actinomyces acetigenes (assembly GCF_031296635.1). Classification (NCBI taxonomy): domain Bacteria; kingdom Bacillati; phylum Actinomycetota; class Actinomycetes; order Actinomycetales; family Actinomycetaceae; genus Actinomyces; species Actinomyces acetigenes. The sequence continues at coordinate 19,839 of NZ_JASPFC010000035.1, read as the reverse complement.
TGCACCCGCTCCTGGCCCCCGACGTCACCGAGGAGCGTCACCTCATCCCGGGTGCAGCCGAGCCCACGGTCATCCTGCTGCGTCAGGGCGGAGGACTGGGGCGCGCTTTGCAGGCCTCGACGGCGGTGGCCGCCCTGGCCGGGGTGGCCGACGGCGAGCTGAGCGTCGGACAGGTCGCCTCCGCGGTCGCCGCGCTCAGTGAGCTGAACGCAGCCGATGGAGCCGCGCTGCGTGTGGAGATGGTTGAGGCGGCCCGTCATCTTCTGACCACGGGATTCCTGCGCCTGGGAAAGTGACGATGAGCTGCTAGGCCTCGGAGAGGCGGATAGTGTCGAGCGCCCGGTGGGTATGATTCCATCTCGAGACATATGCGGGTTCGACGTTGTCATGTCTTAATCACCGTGACGTCTTCGTCATCAATGATATGGAAATGAAACTCTGACTGGCTGGTGTTATTTCAGGGGAAAGTGCCTGTGACGTGCGATGATGCATGATTGTTGCCTCGCGGACCGCTTCTGAGGTGTTGGGGAAGAGGTCGAATGACCTACATTCCTTAGCAGTTACATTTTTGTGCGCTCCCCGCGCACCCATCCCTCATGATCGGAATCCATCGGCATGTCCCAGTCATCACGTCGCTCGCGGCGCGGGCGCAAAGGACTACTGCGCAGATTCTTTGCGGTGGTCGGTTCTCTTGCCATCGTCCTGGTGACCATGGTGTCGCTCCCGTGGACGGCGCCGTCCGCGGACGCCGCCACCGGAGACCTGGATGTTCCTCTGGGGGACACCTCAGCACAGATCGGCTATGTGCGCACTATTCAGAGTAGTGATCGTATTACCGACACCGCGAGTGACGGACGCTCCTACACCTCGTACCCGTGGGAGTGGGGGAGGACCCGCGCCTGCATCCGCTACACGCCGGGAAGCAACCACTACTGGACTGACATGGTGCGCGGCAGCAGCGGCCAGTATGCGGCGGTCGGTTACGGGCGCCCCCGCTGGGAACAGAACAGCTGCCCCGACGTCTACAAGGGGGAGGCCGCCGACCGGAGCCAGACCTCGCTGGGCTTCCAGCCTTCCGACACGACGAGCGTCAAGGTTGGTCAGGTCTTCCTCGTCGGTCGGATGAGGCACGTCAACAGCCCGGTGTACACCGACAGCAGCCGGGTCACGAACCCCGCCGAGGGCGGCACCTCCTACTACGGCAGCTTCAACATCCGTACCGCAGGCACGATCGAGGCGAACTTCCCCTGGAAGGAGTTCGACACCATCAACACGTGCACCGGAAAGCTCGGATCGGACGGCAAGCTCGTCATCGGTGACTACGCCACTGACCAGAACTCGGTGGCAACCCCCTACGCCTATGACCGCAACGGGAAAGTCGGTCGCTACGACGGGCGGACCTACACCTACATGTACCAGAACGGATCCCTGGTCTGGTTCAACGGCTACATGACGCAGGCCTTCACCGACAAGAACGGGCGTTCCTGCGCCGACGACATCCTCGACATCGAGTCCGACCGTTCCGACACCGCCTGGACGGACCCGAACACCGGCATCAAGTACAAGCTCAAGCTGTGGGGATTCGTCAACAACGGATCGGACCAGCAGTGCCTCGCTGACCTGGAGAAGGCGCAGACCTCCCAGCTGGAGGAGCGCTTCATCACCCGCGAGAACGCCACCTCCTTCGGCTGCCTCTACGGCTCCATCGAGCAGGAGCGTCCGGTCACCTTCGCCAAGGACGTCAAGGCGGACTCATCGGTTCAAGGATCGTTGACGATCCCCACCTTCAAGTACGCCAATGCCTCACCGGAGGGAACCTACGGCGCGCAGAAGTGGGGGACCCCCAGCCCCCTGACCCCCACCTGGAACGCTGAGGACGTCGACCCCACCTCCTACACCCTGCTGGCCCCCAACGACGCCGCCACGGTGCAGGAGACGGGCACCAGTCCGCAGGCCTCCGTCGACAGGAAGACCGGTGAGGTCTGGACATCCGGGTGGTTCCTGCGCAATGTCAGCTGCACGGTGGGTAGTGGCGACGTTCCGTTGCTGCGCCGTGACGGAACCACCCGCCTGGACGAGTCCGACTCGGTGGACCTTGACAAACGCACGATCCGCCTCGATGAGACCCAGCTGGCCGAGCACCAGGACGAGGTCGCCGTCAAGTGCGTCTGGCACAACGAGTACGTCGTCGGCCGTGGACGCGTCACCCTCGTGACCGTCGTCGACGGCGGCAGCGCCAGGCCCGAGCAGTGGACCATGACCGCCAAGCCCGCCACCGAGGGGCTCTTCGGGCAGAAGACCATCACCGGTGCCAGCGGCACGCCCGCAGTCAGCAAGGTCTACACCGCCGGCGGCACCTACGGTTTGTCCACGAGCAACGGCCCCGAGGGCTACTCGCAGAACGGCCCCTGGGTGTGCACCAACGACGACGGCAGCAACGTGCCCGTCAGCGCGGACAACAAGTTCGTGCTGGGTGAGGGCAAGAACGTCACCTGCGTCGTGCACCAGAAGCCCCAGCAGACCCCTGTCAGCGCGGTCAAGAGCGTCGACGGCGCCTCCGACGCCGCCACAGCCGGTTCCTACTCCCTGAGCTACACCTGCACCCCGGGCCCCGACGGCAAGGCCACCTCCGCCGGCAAGATCACGGTGGACGCCAAGGGTAATGCTGCGAACCTGCCCGCCCAGCGCGTGGGCGCCACCTGCACCGTCACCGAGGATGCTCGTGACGCCAGGGGACTCAAGCAGCCCGGAACCTCCGCCGGCGGAAGTGTCAGCTGGAAGGACCCGGCCGCCTTCAAGGTGGTCACCAACCCCGGCAACCAGGAGCGGGAGCTCGCCTCCACCGCCGTGGCCCCGGCCAACGGCAACGCCGGCGGTGTCACCTTCACCGTGCCCGACTCCACGCAGGGAGCCGTGCGGATCAAGGTCGTCAACTCCGTCGTCCCGCACGCCGGTATCGACAAGACCTTCACCAAGGTCACCAAGAGCACCGAGAAGGTCGACGGCAAGAACACCTTCGACCAGACCTACACCATCACGGTGACCAACCCCTCCGCCAAGGCGGGCCTCACCTACGACCTCAACGACGCCTGGCAGGTCCCCAACGGGGTCACCGTCCACAAGGTCAGCATCTCTGGTGGCGCCATCACCGGCACGGAGACGCCTCAGGCCGGGGTCCCCTACGTCAAGACCGGCATCTCCCTGCCCGCGGGCCAGAAGCACACCTACACGGTGGTGCTCAATGTCTCCGGACCCGACGCCGGACTGCCCGGCATTCAGGGAACCTGCACCCCCGACGCCGTCGGCCAGGGCAAGGCCGTCTACAACAAGGCCTCGGTGACCACGAAGGGCGACGAGCAGCCCAAGGAGGCCGCAGCCTGCGGCACCCTGCCCATCAACCCCCAGTTCAAGGCCTCCAAGACCCCGCTCGACGTGGTCCGCAACAGCGATGGCACCTTCACCTCCAGCTACACGGTGACGGTCACCAACACCTCCGTGGTCGCCAGCCCGGTGGTCGCCGACCTCACCGACACCCCGCAGATGCCCGCCGGCACCTACCTGCACAAGGTGCGGATCCTGGAGAAGGGCGTGGACGCCCAGGGTGTGACCCTCCCCGGCAGGAACGACACCACCGGCACCTTCAACGGACCGATCACCCTCATCAAGGGGGGCACCGGCGAGTCCCTCGCCGCCGCTCCCCGGGCCGGGGCCGATGGTGGCAGCCGCACCTTCACGATGCAGATGACCTTCACCGTTCGCGAGAACACCCCGGGCTACAACGAGTCCGACTTCCAGTGCGGCCACCAGCGCGCCGACGGCAAGCCCTCCGGTTTGGTCAACACCATCGCCATGGAGGGGGACACCGACGGCGAGGAGAACAACCACGGCTGCCTGTCCACCGACGGCAAGCTGAAGTTCTCCAAGGAGGTCACCACCCAGCCGGGCAACGGCTCGACCTTCGACGTCGTCTACACCGTGAGCGTGGTCAACGAGGGATCGCTGACCGTGTCCACCGGACCGATCAACGACAAGCCCTCCTTCGCCCCCGGGCTCAACCCGACCCTGGTCAAGGTGCAGCGCGAGATGGGACCTGCCCGAACGGTCGCGGCCCAGCCCGACGGCTCCTACCGCCTGTCCGACAACGAGACCCTCTACTCGGGCCTGACGATCCGCTACACGATCACCTTCACGGTGAAGATCGACCCGTCAGCCGCTGGATACCGCGATGAGCTGCTGTCCTGCACCACGGACAAGGAGCGCCTCGTCCCCGGCCACGGCCTGTACAACAAGGTCATTCCTCAGGAGGGCAAGGACTCCGACACCCGGCCCGACCACGACGTGGCCTGCGCCAATGTCTCGCCCAATGCCGGCAAGCGCATCCTGTCGATCGTCAAGACCGGCAGCCAGGGCCCCCTGGATGACGCGGCCTTCGACATCTACCCGATGGACCCCTCCTCTCCGGGTGCCAAGCCCCTGTCCGACGGCGTGACCTTCACCGGCGGCAAGGGAACCGGAACCTTCACCACCACAGGGTTGGCCATCAACCGCGAGTACTGGCTGGTGGAGACCAAGGCTCCCGCCGGGCACCAGCTCATGGCCAAGCCGGCCCGCTTCAAGGTGACCGACACGGGCATCGAGCTCATCACCCCCGACCCCGGTGGCTCGGCCCTGACGGTCTCGCGCAGCGGGGCCAGCAAGTCCGACGACACGATCACCGTCCGAGACGTTCAGGTCGGCACCCTGCCCCTGTCCGGCGGACGCGGCATCGGAATGAACATCGCCGTCGGTATCGCGGCCATCGCCGGCGCCGGCCTGCTGGCGCTGCGTCAACGAAAGACTTCCTCGTTCGGGCGCTCGGCCTGATCGCGAGAAGAACCCAGGACTCCGCTCCGTCGCGCGCGGGTCACCCCATTTATCCCTCATTCATCCCAACAACACAGGAGAGAACAGAAATGCACTCCCTCAACACGCGCCGGGGCCTTGGCCTCGCCGCTGCGATGACGCTCGCCGTCGGCGCGCTCATCGCCCCGACCGGCGTGGCGGCACCAGCTGACCCGAACGGATCCACCATCGACCCCGACGCGGCCACGACGCTGACCGTCCACAAGTGCGAGCAGACCGACACCAACGGCGTCACGGAGGGGACCGGTAACGAGGACCCCCAGGCCGAGTGCAAGCCCGTCTCCGGCGTCGAGTTCACCATCACCAAGCTGAACGTGGACCTGACCACCTCCGCGGGCTGGAAGCAGCTCGCCGAGATCAAGGGCGATGTGGCCAAGGCAGGTGACCTCAAGAGCAACACCGTCCAGAAGATCACCACCGGTGCTGACGGCCTGGCCTCCTTCACCGACGCTCAGACCGATGTCGGCGCCTACCTCGTCAGCGAGACCAAGACCCCGGACAAGGTCATCCCGGCCGAGGACTTCGTCGTCACCCTGCCGATGACCAACCCGCAGGACACCACCAAGTGGAACTACAACGTCCACGTCTACCCCAAGAACACCCTCTCCGGTGTCGACAAGCAGGTGGCGGACAAGAAGGCCCCCGGTTCCGGCCAGAACCTCACCTACACCATCACCACCTCCATCCCGAAGGTGGACTACCCCGGTGGCGCGCGCATCAAGCGCTACGAGGTCGTTGACCGGCTCGACAAGCGCATCAACAAGAACACCCTCGCCCCGGTCGTCAAGATCGTCGGTCAGAACGAGGTGACCCTGGCGGACACCACCGACTACACCCTCATCACCGCTGACGGTCAAGACCACAACTGGGCCACCATCCAGCTCACCGAGGAGGGACGTCGCAAGGCCGCCGAGGCGCGTCACAACGGCAACGGCGAGACCAAGCTCCAGGTGACCCTCACCGCCACCTTCGACCCCAAGTCCGTTGACCTCGAGGGCGTGCTGTCCAACACCGCGGGACTCATCCCCAACGACAGCCCCAACTTCACCTGGGACCCCAACAACCCCGGCACCACCACGGAGGTCCCCGGTATCCCCACCACCCCCGTGCTCACCAAGTACGGGAAGGTCAACGTCACCAAGACCGGTACCGACAAGCTGGCTGACAAGACCAAGTACAACGGCGCCGAGTTCCAGGTCTACGAGTGCACCAAGACCGCCAGCGGTGCCACGCTGCGCGACGCCGACCCCAACACCCCGACCGTCGACCCGCTGACCATCGGTGGGGAGAAGACCTTCACCACCTCCGGCCAGGGAACGGTCACCATCAACTCGCTGCGCGCCAATGACTACGTCGACGGCGTGAAGAAGGACCAGCTGACCGACGAGGACCACTACTGCCTCGTGGAGACCAAGGCCCCCGAGGGCTACAGCCTCCAGGCCGACCCGATCCCCTTCCAGGTCCTGGCCGATGACGCCGAGGGGAAGGTCCCGACCGAGGTGACCGTCACCGACGTCCCGAAGAACGCCGGCTTCCGCCTGCCGCTGACCGGTGCCAACGGCGTCATCTTCCTGACCGTCGCCGGCGCCCTGCTGGTGGCCGGTGGCGCGGTGGTCGCCTACGCCAACAAGCGCCGTCACGCTGCCAAGCACTGACAGCCCTTGGCAGCCACTGAGGTGACCGGTCCCAGCCGACCGTCATCACGCTGACTGCTTCCTTGTGGGGGAGGCGGGAGAACCCGTCTCCCCCACAAGGGCGTCACAGGGATCCTCCCTGCCAATCGTTAAAGCCACAACCGATCCCCAACCGTCTCTCGCAGCGAGCCGCGCAGACAACCCGACGCAGGAAGGCAAGGTTCTTCGTGACAGCGCCACTCCCATCACTTCGTGACCGCATCGCCCAGTCCCGCATGAACCAGGCCCAGGGGGATCCCGACGGCGCGGCCCCGCAGCCCGGCCCGGACGGCGCGGACGGCCCGGACAGCCCAGACTCTCCGGACATCGACCCGAAGAAGGCGACCCGCCGCAAGGTCCTGCGTGAGCGCCTCCTGACCTGGCTCCCGCTGGTCCTGGTCCTGGTCGGCGTCGCCGTCCTCCTCTACCCGGTCATGGCGACCCAGCACAACAACGACGAGCAGCAGCGCCTGGCCAAGATGTACACCGCCTCCGTCGAGGCGGCCGGCCCGGACACCGTCGCCAAGGAGCGCGCCTCCGCCGAGACCTACAACAACAACCTGGAGAGCGCGCCGATCCTTGACCCCTGGCTCGAGTCGCAGCGCCCCGACACCCCCCAGTACCAGGCCTACCTCCACGAGATGGACATCGACCCGGTCATGGCCCGGATCGTCATCCCCTCCATCCACGTGAGCCTGCCCGTCTACCACGGCACCGACAGCCGCACCCTGACGGAGGGAATCGGGCACCTGTTCGGCACGAGCCTGCCGATCGGCGGCCCCTCCACCCACGCGGTCCTCACCGGTCACACCGGGCTGTCCACCGCGACCATGTTCGACAACCTCAACCAGCTCAAGAAGGGCGACGTCTTCTACGTCTCCTCCCTGGGCCAGACCCTCAAGTACGAGGTCAACGACATCACCGTCGTCAAGCCCGAGGAGACCGACTCCCTGCGCAAGGTCCCCGGGCGCGACCTCGTCACCCTCATCACCTGCACGCCCTACGGCGTCAACTCCCACCGCCTCCTGGTCACCGGTGAGCGTGTCCCCATGGACCCCACGGCCGCTGCGGCCGAGGAGGCCAAGGCCCTGCCCGCCCCCATGCAGACCTGGATGAAGGCCATCATCGTGGCCGTCGCAGTCATCCTGGCGGTCGTCGTCGGAATCCTCGCGCGTCTGTGGTGGATGCGTCGTCGGCGCGCCCGGGGCGCCAACGGGCGGGCCGTCAAGGACTCAGCCGCCCGCGAGGACAGCCGCAGTGATGGCCGTGGTGATGGCCGTGGTGAAGTTCGCGGTGACGACGCGGCCGACGTCGGTGCGGCAGAGCGCTGGCCCGGACGTCACCTGCAGGACGTCGTCGGCTCCGCCGGAGCCGATGCGCAGTTCACCGACCAGACCAGTGAGCTCGAGGTCCTTGGCCCATCGGCCGCTGCCGGGGAGACTGCTGGAAACGAGGCCTCTCAGGCCCCGGCGTCTGCGCCCGCCGAGCAGCCGGACCCGGGGACTACCTCCCCCTACGGGCCGATCACCGCGGCCGCGGGCGACCAGGGGGAGGACCCGTTCAGTGACCTGGAGGCGCGCGAGTCGTGAGCAGTCCCGCACAGGAATCGCTGCTGACGTCCTGTTGGTTGGTGCGTGCAAGAACCTACGATCGGCCGGTGGCCTCCTTCCAGTCGCAGTCCTCCCGCTCCCTGGGGCAGCTGCGCCTGCGCGGGGGCCTGCTGGCCCTGTCCTGCCTGGCGGCGACGCTCAGCCTGTGGGGACTGTTCGTGTTCACCCACACCGGTCAGGTCCTCGACGCCATGGCCCTGGAGGGCTCGGAGATCGGGGCGCACTACGTGAGCGCCCACGCCCGCAGGCTCCTGTCGGTCGTGTCCATGCCGGCGGCGGTCGTCCTGGTGGTGACGATCCTCGTCATCGGCCTGCTGCGCCGCAGCCACCGGCGCGCCGTGTGGGCCGTCGTCGCCGTGGCCGGTGCCAACCTGACCACCCAGATTCTCAAGTACCGAATCCTGTGGCGACCCGACTTCAACATCACCGAGCGCTGGGACAACGCCAACACCCTGCCATCGGGGCACACCACCATGGCGGCCTCCGCCGCGGTCGCCCTCATCCTGCTGTCCGGGCGGCGCTGGCGGCCGCTGGCGGCCTGGGCCGGGGCACTGTTCACCATCGCCATGGGCTACTCCACCCTCGTGTGCCAGTGGCACCGCCCCTCAGACGTCCTGGCCGGGATCCTCGTGCCCGTCGCCTGGGGCGCCCTCGCCGTGGCCGGCGGGGCCTGGCGCGCCCCCTGGTCCCTGCGCGAGGGAACCGGGGAAGAGGGCTCCGGTGAGGTGCCCGGACTGACCACCGTGGGGACGATCCCGGTGACGGCCGCCGGGCCGCGCCTGTGGTACCAGCTCGTCGGCAATATTCTGATGGCCGCTGCCGGCATCGTGTGCACCCTGGGGGCGCTCGGCCTGGGGGCCTGGGTGTGGTGGCACCTGGACGTCCCGGAGACGCGCTGGCAGCTCTTCGGCGCCTACGCCACCGGGTCGGTGGCCGTCGTCGGCGTCACCTGCCTGGCCCTGTCCGCGCTCGTCTCGCTGACCGACTGGGGCCGCACCCGCCGCAAGCACGAGGCCCGCCACCGCGACTGACGCCTACCCGGCACCGTCGGGTACGTGAGCGCCTCGCGTTCGTAGGGTAGCCCTCGCGTTCGTACCCTGAACCCCCGAACGCGAGGCATAAGGTACGAACGCGACGGCGGCCTACGTGGCCGGTCCTACTCCTCGACGGCGGCGGCCGGGAGCCTGACGCTGAAGGTCGTCCCGTGGTCCTCGGGCGCGGTGGAGGAGCCGACGTCGATGCTCCCGCCGTGGGACTGGACGATGGCCAGCGCGATCGACATGCCCAGGCCCGTGGAGCCGGTGCGCCGCTCGCGCGAGGAGTCGCCCCGGGCGAAGCGTTCGAAGAGTCGGTCGCGCACATCGGGAGCGATCCCCGGGCCGTCGTCGTGGATGCGCACGATGAGCGTGTCGCCCTCGCGGGCCAGCGTCGTGGTCACATGGCTGCCGGCCGGCGTGTGGACCCGGGCGTTGGCCAGGAGGTTGACGACGACCTGACGCAGGCGGGCCTCATCACCGATGACCAGCGGAGGCTCGGGCAGGAAGTCCTCGGCCTCCTCCGGCGTGGCGTCGGCCGGCGGCTCCAGGACGGCCAGATCCAGCTGCCAGTCGTGGTCGGGGCCGGCCGCACGGGCGTCGGCCACCGTGTCCACCAGGAGACCGACCAGGTCCACCTCCTCACGGCGCAGCTCGCGCCCGGCGTCCAGGCGGGCCAGCAGCAGCAGGTCCTCGACGAGCGCCGTCATCCGCACCGACTCGGAGTGCACGCGCTCCAGGGCGTAGGTGGCCTCCTCCGGCAGGTCGGCGTCGGCCCCCTCTCGGCGGATGAGCTCGGTGTAGCCACGGATCGAGGCCAGCGGCGTGCGCAGCTCGTGGGAGGCGTCGGCCACGAACTGGCGCACCTGCGTCTCCGAGCGCTGGCGCGCAGCCAGGGCGGACTCCACGTGCCCCAGCAGCGTGTTGAGGGCGCCGCCGACCTGCCCGACCTCGGCCGAGGAGTCCAGGTCCGCCTTCTCCACGCGGTCCTCGATGCTCACCTCGCCGCGCTCCAGCGGCTGAGAGGCCACACGCTGCGCGGTGCGGGCCACCCGCTCCAGGGGCGCCAGGGAGGAGCGCACCATGATCCGCCCGGCCAGGGCCACCACGAGGGCACCCACCAGGGCCACCGCCAGCTCGATGAGCAGCTGGGTGCGGATGAGGGCCTTGTCCCCCTCCAGGGAGAGTCCGGTGATGACCGTGCTGCCCGAGGTCTCGTCACGGGTGGCCACCACCCGGTAGCTGCCCAGGTGGTGCAGGTGCACGGTAACTGGGTGGTCCTCCGTGGCCTGGGACAGCAGCAGCCGGCAGTCCTCCTTGGAGATGGCCGCGTAGTGGCCGTTCTTGTCGATGTAGGCGGCGGTCTCACTGGCCTTGCTGCCGGAGGACGACGTCTGCGGAGTAATGAGCGTCAGGGTCCCGGTCGACTGCCCGGCGGCGTCGAGGCCCGGAGGGACCCCCTCCTTGCCGGGGCCGTCGTCGGTCTCGCCGGCCCCGTCGGGCTGATCGCCCGGTTTGTCCGCGCCCTCCTGGGCCGCCTCCTCGGAGGCCTTCCTGGCCTCCTGCGTCAGGTCGTGGCGCTTGTCGGCGGCGCGCTGGGCGGCCGCCATCAACTGGCTGTCCGTGCGTGCCATGAGCGTGTGGCGCAGGCTGACGGTGGAGAAGGCGCTCATGACCGCCGCCATGACTAGCACCAGCCCGAGCACCCCGACCACCAGCCGGGTGCGCAGGCTGCGAGGAGGCGTCAGGAGCGAGCCGGGCCGCCATGAGCGCAGGCTCATCCGCCGCCCAGTTGGTGCCGGTTGCTGGGACATCTGCGGGCGCTCAGCTGCGCTCATCCGTGCCGGCGGCCGGCTTGAGGACGTACCCGACGCCGCGCATCGTGTGGATCATGGGCTCGCGGCCCTTGTCGATCTTGCGGCGCAGGTAGGAGATGTAGAGCTCGACAATATTGGCCTGCCCGCCGAAGTCGTAGTTCCACACCCGGTCCAGGATCTGCGGCTTGGACAGGACCCGGCGGGGGTTGCGCATGAGGTAGCGCAGCAGCTCGAACTCGGTGGCGGTCAGCTGGATCTCGTCCTCGCCGCGCCAGACCTCATGGGAGTCCTCGTTCATGCGCAGGTCCCCGACCTCCAGCAGGGAGGCCTGCTTCTCCTCACTGGCCCCGGAGCGGCGCAGCAGGGCGCGCAGCCGGGCCACGACCTCCTCCAGGGAGAAGGGCTTGGTGACGTAGTCGTCGCCTCCGGCGGTCAGCCCGGCCACCCGGTCCTCGACGGCGTCCTTGGCCGTCAGGAACAGGACCGGCACGTTCGGGCGGTGGCCGCGCACCCGGCGCATCACCTCCAGGCCGTCGAAGTCGGGCAGCATGATGTCCAGGACGATGATGTCGGGGTCGATCTCCTGGGCGGACCGGACGGCTGCGATCCCGGTCCCGGCGGTGGTGACCTCCCAGCCCTCGTAACGCAGGGCGGAGGCGAGCAGGTCGGCGAGCATCTGCTCGTCGTCGACGACCAGGACGCGTAGGGGGGTGCCATCGGCGCGGGTGAGGTTCTCGGTGGGGGCGTTAGTCACGTCGTCTATTCAACAGGAAGGCGCTGTGCTCGACCACAGGACGACCTGTGTCTCGACTGTGTTACCGATCTAAGACCGAACGGAGACACGGCGGCGCGAGCGCTGTGACATGCTTAAGCGGTCATGCGTCTTGGTTGTTGATCTCCACATTCGCGTGCACCAGAACGTTACTTCGTAGCGTAGCCCCCAGAGGGCGGCCAAGTGGTATCTCCGCCGTCCCTCATTCGGTGTGTCGCCGTCGGTGAGTCGGCGTCGACATCATTTCCCTCATACAGCAACAGCAGGAGAGTCATGGAATACGTCGATGGCAACGAGCGCCGCTTCGGTGCCGAGGACCTGTTCTTCTCGACGACGGATACCAAGGGTGTCATTCGCAGGACCAACCGGGTCTTCAACTCTCTGTCCCGTTACAGCTCCGAGGAGCTCGTCGGCTCTCCGCACAACATCATTCGGCATGACGACATGCCCTCCGGTGCCTTCAAGCTCATGTGGGATGAGCTCGAGCAGGGACGCTGCTCCTGCGTCTACGTGCTCAACCGGGCCAAGGACGGGCGGGACTACTGGGTCTTCGCCACGATCGCCCCGCTGGCCGACGGCTACCTGTCTGTGCGCGTGCGCCCGACCAACCACGCCATGTTCACTCCTGTCAAGGAGATCTATGCCCGCGTGCGGGCCGCCGAGCGCGCCTACGCCGAGGAGGGGCACGGGCGCCGGGAGGTCGCTGAGCACGGGGCCGCGCTGCTGACCGAGGAGCTGGCCAGGCTCCAGTACCACGACCTGCACAACTTCGCCCGGGCCGCCCTTCCGCGCGAGCTGGCGCTGCTGGTCGCCGAGGGCGTCCGGGTGCCGCCGCGCGCCGAGTCGGACAATCCCATGTCCGCCGTCCTCCAGGCCGTCGCCGCCATCGAGCGGGACACCGACAAGCTCATCTTCCAGCTCGGTGAGTACCAGGAGCTCATCAACGGCCTGGGCTCCTGGGCCGGAGGGGTGCGCTCGGTCATTGACCGGGCCGACCGCGTGGGCTCCCTCATGGGGGAAGTGACCAGCCTCGACGCCGAGTCCTCCGTGCCCACCGTCTCCGAGCGCGTCAAGGAGCGCGGGGCTCAGGCCGTCGAGGTGCTGCGCCAGCTCAACTCCTCCCTCGTGGCGCTCTACGAGGCGGCCTCCGAGGTGCGCTTCCGCAGCTCGATGATGCGTCTGCACACCCTCATGGCCGGCATCTTCGCCGCCGCCGTCCTGGACGGCCAGGAGGGGGAGTCCGCCGACGCCATCGGCGACGTCGCCGAGGCGATGCTCTCCGACCTGGAAGAGCTCGTCCCCTCCTGCCAGGAGGCGGCGAACCTGGCCGAGCGCCTGGAGGGTGACCTTCGCTCCGTGGTCAGCAACCTCGACCGCGTCAAGCGGCCCTTCCAGCGCTGGATCCGCGCTCTTCAGGACGAGGGGGCTCAGGCGCTCGTCGAGGGCGTCGACGCCGAGGCCGCCCTGAGTGAGGCCGTCGCCGTGGGTGAACAGGGCTTCCCGGAGACGGCCTCACTGGCCGAGCTGGCCGCCAAGGCCCGCGGCGTCGTTGTGACCCTGGACGAGCCCGTCATCCGTCAGCGGGTGGCGACGGTCCGCGAGACCCTGAGTCACCTGGGGGAGTAGTTGGCGATAATCTACAAGATAGGTCCCACCTTATTGGTGACAATGTCATAAATTGTCTTCCGCGGGCACGTACGTTTCGTTACGTTCTTCCCGGCACTGTGTGAGGAGCGAAGGAAAGAATCCTCGACGAGGTGCTCCGCGAATTATTCACTTTGAAGGAAAGCACCATGGAGTCGCAGGTCGGTTACGAGCGTTTGTTCGATCCGCAGGACATCTTCTTTTCCACCACGGATCTCAAAGGCGTCATTCAGAACACAAACCGGACGTTCGATACGCTGTCGCGTTACTCGCGCGAGCGTCTCATCGGGGCTCCGCACAACATCATTCGTCACCTGGACATGCCGGCGGGTCTGTTCCGCCTCATCTGGGACGATCTGCAGACTCGGCGCCCAGCCTGCGGGTACATCACCAACCGTGCCGTGGACGGCCTGGACTACCGGGTCTTTGCCACCATCGTGCCGCTGCGCCAGGGGTACCTGTCGGTGCGGATCAAGCCGATGGACACTGCGACCAGGGAGCGGGTCGAGGAGGTCTACCGCCGGGTGCGCGCCAAGGAGCGCGACCTTCAGGCCCGGGGCGCCTCGCGCCACCAGCTCGGCGAGTTCGGTGGTCGCGAGCTGGCCGCGGAGCTGGCGGCCCTGGGCTTCCCCTCCCTGCACGACATGACGTTGGTGACCCTGCCGCGCGAGGTGGCCGCCCTGGTGGCCGCCGGGGTGCGTGTCCCTGCGGCCGCCCCCGAGGGGCTGGGCGCCGTGGCCCGGATCCTCAACGCGGCGGCCGCCATGGAGAAGGACACCGATGCCCTGGTCTTCGAGCTCGACGAGTACCTGCGCCTCATCACCACCATGGAGGCCACCCACGACTCTGCCCGGGCGGTGGAGGCGCGGGTGGGGCGCATCGGCCAGCTGGTCTCCCACGACGTCGGAGACAGCGCCCAGACCAAGGTGCTCATGCTCAGCGAGCGCATCACCGAGCTCACCGGCGTCGCGGGCGCGGAGCTCAGCGGACTGCCCTCGCGGCTCAAGGTCCTGCACCAGTCGGTCACCGAGCTGCGCTTCTCGGTGGCCCTCATGCGCCTGCTCACCCTCATGGTGGGGCGCTTCGCGCAGTCCATCCTCGATGGCACTGAGGTGGACGCCGTGCACTCCCTGACGGACCTGTGTGAGGCGCTGGAGACAGGCTTCCGCGGCCTGGGCCCCGTGCTGCAGGCCGTGAGCACCCAGGTCGTCCAGCTCAATGACGCCCTGCACACCGTGACCTCCAGCCTGGACCGGGCGGCCCGGCGCCTGGGGCAGTGGGTGGATCTGCGCGGCGGCGGGGCCGGCTCCTCGGGCTCGCCGATCATCGACGAGGTCGCCCAGCTCACCTCCCGCGGCTTCCCCGAGGTCCGCTCCTTGGCCGAGCTGGCCGCCGAGTGCCGCGGGCTGCACCTGCCCTACGACGAGAACGTCGCCGCTCAACGCCTGGCGGCCGTGCGCGGCGCCCTGGCCGAGCTCATCTGAGACGAAAGTCGTTCTTCCGGACACTGCCTGGTTGGAAAAGGTGGGTGGTGCGTTACAGTCGGCTGGGAGCCGGCGCGAGCCGTCTCCCTCCGTCCCCCTCGTCAGGGCCCTGGATCGCCCGGATCGTCACGATCACGGGGAGACCGCCGGGACCTGCCGACAACCACCCGCAGACCCGCCAGCCGCGGCCAGCCGCGCACCACCCGTGAGGAAGGCTTTACGTGTCCACCAAGCTCGTCATCGTGGAGTCCCCCAACAAGGTGCGCTCCATTGCCGGCTACCTGGGTCCGGAGTTCGACGTCGAGGCCTCCGTGGGGCACATCCGCGACCTGCCGCAGCCCTCCGAGCTGCCCGCCACCATGAAGAAGGGGCCCTACGGGAAGTTCGCGGTCGACGTCGAGGACGACTTCACCCCCTACTACGTCGTCAACCCCGACAAGAAGAAGACGGTCGCCCAGCTCAAGAAGGCCCTCAAGGAGGCCGACGAGCTCTACCTGGCCACCGACGACGACCGCGAGGGCGAGGCCATCGCCTGGCACCTCCAGCAGGTCCTCAAGCCCAAGGTGCCGGTGCGCCGCATGGTCTTCACCGAGATCACCCGCGAGGCCGTCACCCGCGCCCTGGACAACACCCGCGAGCTGGACATCCACCTCGTTGACGCCCAGGAGACCCGCCGCATCCTGGACCGTCTCGTGGGCTACGAGGTCAGTCCGGTCCTGTGGCGCAAGGTCCGCGCCGGCCTGTCCGCCGGGAGAGTCCAGTCAGTGGCCACCCGCCTCGTCGTCGAGCGCGAGCGCGAGCGCATGGCCTTCCGCTCCGCCTCCTACTGGGGGGTGGAGGCCACCTTCTCCACCGTCCTGTCCGCCGTGGACGTCACTGCCCGCCAGGAGGCCTCCTTCACCGCCCGGCTCGTCACCCTCGACGGGCGGCGCGTGGCCACCGGCCGCGACTTCAACGACGACGGCCAGCTGCGCCCCGCCGCGCTCAAGGCCTCCACCGTCCACCTCCACCAGGTGGGGGCCACCGCCGTGGCCGAGGCCATCGGCCGGGCAGAGCCCCGCGTGGTCGGTGTGGAGGACAAGCCCTACAAGCGCCGCCCGGCCGCCCCCTTCACCACCTCCACCCTCCAGCAGGAGGCCTCCCGCAAGCTGCGCATGAACCCGCGCGAGACCATGCGCGTGGCGCAGGGCCTCTACGAGAACGGCTTCATCACCTACATGCGCACCGACTCCACGGTCCTGTCCGGCCAGGCCGTGGCCGCGGCCCGCTCGCAGGTGGCCGAGCTCTACGGGGCCGAGTACGTCCCCGAGCGCCCCCGCGTCTACGCCTCCAAGTCCAAGGGCGCCCAGGAGGCCCACGAGGCGATCCGACCCGCCGGCGACCACTTCCGCACCCCCGCGCAGGTCTCCGGCGAGCTCACCGGCGCCCAGTTCCGCCTCTACGAGCTCATCTGGAAGCGGACCGTAGCCTCCCAGATGGCCGACGCCGTCGGCTCGACCGCCACGGTGACGGTCGAGGTGCCGCTGACGCCCGCGACCGGCGAGTCGCGCGACTCCGGCCCCACCTTCTCCACGGCCGGTCTGACGGCGTCGGGCACCGTCATCACCTTCCGCGGCTTCCTGGCCGCCTATGAGGAGGGGCGCGACGCCGAGCGCTACCAGGACGACGCCGGCGCCGCCGCCAAGGACTCCAAGGACGTGCGCCTGCCCGCGATGATCGCCGGCCAGGAGCTGGCCGCCCTGGCCGCCGAGGCCTCCGGCCACGAGACCACGCCGCCGCCGCGCTACACCGAGGCCTCCCTGGTCAAGGCACTTGAGGAGCGGGAGATCGGCCGTCCCTCGACGTACGCGGCCACCATGTCCACCATCTCCGACCGCGGCTACGTCGACCACCGCGGCCAGGCCCTGGTGCCGACCTGGCTCGCCTTCGCCGTCACGCGGCTGCTGGAGGAGAACTTCACCGAGCTCGTCGACTACGACTTCACCGCCTCCATGGAGCGCGACCTGGACCGGATCGCCGCCGGCGAGGAGGACCGGGTCGCCTGGCTGCGGCGCTTCTACAACGGTCAGGGGGGTGCCGGCGCCCCGGAGGCCTCCCAGGCCGCCTCGGGCGAGATCGACGCCGCGGCCGACGCGCTGCGCGCCCAGGGGCTCAAGGGCCTGGTGGACAATCTCGGTGAGATTGACGCCCGCGCCGTCAACTCCATCGACATCGGCGAGGGCATCACCCTGCGCGTGGGGCGCTACGGTCCCTACCTGGAGGACGCCGAGGGCAAGCGCGCCAACGTGCCGGCCGACCTCGCCCCCGACGAGCTGAGCGTGGACAAGGCCCGAGAGCTCTTCACCCGCGCCGCCGACGACGGCCGTGAGCTCGGCGTCGACCCGGTCAGCGGGCACGTCATCATCGCCAAGGACGGCCGCTACGGCCCCTATGTCACCGAGGTCCTGCCCGAACCCGAGGAGACGGCCGAGGCGGAGGCGGCGAGGACGACGAAGACTGCGAAGACGGCAAAATCGACGAAGGCGAAGAAGACCACCAAGGCCGCCAAGCCCAAGCCCCGTACCGCCAGCCTCCTGCGCTCCATGGACCTGTCCACCGTGACCCTGGAGCAGGCCCTGGACCTGCTGAGCCTGCCGCGCGTCGTCGGGCAGGATCCGGAGTCGGGGGAGGACATCACCGCCCAGAACGGCCGCTACGGCCCCTACCTCAAGAAGGGCACCGACTCGCGCTCTCTGGAGACCGAGGAGCAGATCTTCACCGTCACGCTGGAGCAGGCCCTGGAGATCTTCGCCCAGCCTAAGCGGCGTCGAGGACAGGCGGCCGCCCGCGGGCCGCTGCGCGAGCTGGGGCAGGACCCGGCCACCGACAAGCCGGTGGTCATCAAGGACGGCCGCTTCGGTCCCTACATCACCGACGGGCAGACCAACGTCACCGTGCCCCGCAGCGAGGACCCGGCCACTATCAGCGCTGAGCGGGCCTTCGAGCTGCTGGCGGACAAGCGCGCCAAGGGCCCGGCCAAGAAGCGCACCACCCGCAAGACCGCCGCTAAGAAGACGACGACGAAGAAGGCTGCCACCAAGAAGACCGCCACCAAGACGGCGTCGAGCAAGGCGGCCGCCTCGAAGGAGGGCTGAGGGGGCCGCGGTGGGCGGCGCGGGCCTCTGGCAGTGGTGAGAGCCTCTGGCCTCGGTGCTGCCGTCGTCGCCCGCTACCGCCGCCGGCCGCCGCCGTCGGCCTCGGCCGGGGACAGTCCACGCGTCTGGGGACCGGATTCCTGTTCCCGACGGCGTCGAACGTCCCCGGCTGCGAGCAAGGGGCCCGACGGCGTCGAACGTCCCCGTCCGTGCAAGCCCGGTGCTCGTGATCATCATCGCGGCCCGTGTCGCAGTTCTGCGACAGCACTGCGACGAGGAGGGGACAACTGGCCGGTATTGTATCTTGTGTACAACATCCCCCCATGATTCCTGAGAGGAACCCATCATGCGTCTGCCCAAGATCGTTCTCGCCGGTACCGCCGCCCTGGCCCTGTCCCTGACCCTGGGCGCCTGCTCCTTGTCCGTCAACGGTTCCGGCTCCGGGGACTCCGGCACGCCGGCCGCCCAGGCTGAGCAGAAGGACTCGCAGAGCGCCGACTCCAAGAACTCGTCCAAGGCCGATGCCAAGGGGGCCGCGACGGCCGACTCCCAGTCCTCCTCCGGCGGCTCGGCTCAGACCACAGCCGCTCCCAGCAGCAAGGACGGCGATCACGACGATGACAAGGACGGCGACGACGCCCCCATCACGGACCCCACCTGGAAGGACATCCAGAGCACGGGTCAGCGCACCGAGGTCTCCGGTGCGTACACCGTCCAGGGAGCTGGGGCGGCCCTCAACCTGGTCGGTGACCTCGACACGCTGACCGTCCAGGGCTCTGACGTCAAGATCGCCGCGGAGGACGTCGACAACCTCATCGTTCAGGGCTCCAACGTCACCGTCTACGCCCGCGACATCGACCACCTCACCATTCAGGGTTCCAACGTCACTGTCCACTGGCTGGGTGACAACCCGACGATCCAGGACGGCGGTGCCAACAACACCACCGGGAAGCTCTCCCAGTGAGACTGCCGTGACCCAGCCCGCCGCACCGGCTCCGTCCGCCACCGTCCTGCTCGTCGACGACGAGGCCCCCATCCGCCGTTCCCTGGGCCCTTACCTGGAGCGCGGCGGGTACCGGGTCCTGCTCGCCTCGGACGGGTTGGAGGCCCTGGACATCCTGGCCTCCTACCAGGTGGACATCATTGTCTCCGACGTCCTCATGCCCAGGATGGACGGGCGCGAGCTGGTGCGGCGGGTCAGGGCCGGTGGGGCCTGGACCCCCATCATCCTGCTCACCCAGGTGGACGCCTCCTACGAGCGGGTCTCGGCCCTCGATGACGGCGCCGACGACTACCTGTCCAAGCCCTTCGACCCTGCCGAGCTCGCCTCCCGGATCCGCGCGGTGCTGCGCCGCTCCCGTGGCATGGCCCAGCCACTGACCTCCGCCTCCCGGCTCATGTCCGGGGAGCTCGTCCTGGAGCGGACCTCGCGTCGGGTGACCCTGTCGGGGCGCGAGGTGACGCTTACCCCGAAGGCCACGATGCTCTTGGACTACCTCATGAGCCATCCCGGTGAGCTCCACACCCGCGATGCCCTGCTGGCCTCCCTGTGGGGCATCGACTTCGCCACCTCCACGCGCGCCGTCGATCACCGTGTCCGCGAAATCCGCCAGGCCCTGGGAGATGACGCCGCCCACCCCACCTACATCGAGACGGTCCCCTCCGTCGGCTACCGCTTCCGGGCCGAGGTCCGGGCATGAGCCGGCCGCCGACGCCGCCGCAGCTGCCGCCCTCGGTTCCGCCGCGCGCGGCGCCCGCACAGGACGGCC
>NZ_JASPFC010000034.1:0-26851 GCF_031296635.1 Actinomyces acetigenes | reverse complement strand
GGGGGTCGGCAGAGTCGGTTTAGGTGGTTGGTTGGGTGAGTAGCTTGATGGCGCGTTTTGGTTGTTGTGACAGGGATATGGTGGTCGAGGCGCTGCAGGCACTGGGGTCGTGGACCAGGTGTATGAGGCCGGGTGGCCAGGTTCCTTAGGGCGGCCATGTTCTCGGGGCCGTTGGCGGTGCGTAACTGGTGGTGGTCCTCGCCCGTGACCACGTCACGGACCGACGTGGAGCCGGTTGTCTATCTTCCAATGTCCCCGGACCCAGGCGGCAACCTGCTCGGGTTGAGCCTGTCCCATGGGTAGGGAACAGACCAGGTAGACCACCTCCACAGTCGTCCTCTTGGCGCTATCGCCGCCGTTGTTGCCCGTGCTCCTGCGATCCTTGGTGGTTCGGGTGCGCCGGACCTGGAGAACCTGAGCCGCTCCGGGGAAGTCCACCCAGGTGGGAGCCCAGGTCGCCTCGGGCGGTGCGCCGCACTCGTCGCCCGTGAGAGACGTCGCCCCAGGAGGTGGACGGGACGTCCTTGTCAGGGCAGCTTCTTGAGTGTCCTGCGCAGGGTCTTCTGACTGCCCAGAGGCGTGAGCACGTAGTGACCGTCCTGCTGGGCGGGTCCACTCGGCGGTATCGGTTTGGGTGTGCATCGCATCGGCGCTCACCACCACCCCGTCCAGGTCGAGGGGCTTGAGCAGTTCCCTGAGCGCGGGGATCTCGTTGGACTTGTCTGCCACACGTGCCTGGGCAAGGACAGTGCCCGTGGCCTGGTCCAGGGCCGCCAGGAGATGAGGTGCCGGATCCTTGCCTGTGCGGGCTGCGCGCATGGTCTTGCCGTCCACCGCAATGACTGTTCTTCCTTCGATGGTGCCACTACGTGTACACAACCAGGACCTCACATGAGTGTCGAGGTTGGTGGGGTCCAGGTCCTGGAGCACCCGCCGGATGGTCGACTCCGACGGCAGGGCCTGTCCGACCTGAAGGCCCAGGGTCTCCAGGTCGGCGGCGGTCAGGTCCGTGGCGTGCTCCCATGTCGCTGTCAGGCTCCGACAACCGGCCAGCACCCCCGTCACGGCCAGGGACAGCACCGTAGGCAGGTCATGGCGTACCCCGCGCCTGTCGCGGGGACCGGTAAGGTTCCTTAAGAACCTGGGCCAGGGGCTGGCGCGACAAGGCGGTCGTCGTGGAAGATGACATGGCGGCGTGACCTCGCTGGTGACGGGATTGAGTAGACGCCTTCATCGTCACCATGCGGGTCACGCCGCGCCCGCACCAACACACCAGACCCGTTAGAGATCAGACAACCACCCACCGACTATGCTGACCCCCTGGGGTCGTTGATGGGACCTAACGGCTGCGTCACCAATATTTCTGCACATCTGCGGGGCATTCGACGTCGTCTCCTCGCGTCGCGAACCACACAGCACCGCGCAGTCTCCTTGCCGACGAGCAAGCACAACCTGAGAACTCACAATTCTACCTCTCTTTGCCTAAGACATCAGCCATTTACCATAACTAGTAGAATCAGAGTACATTGTGATTGTGCTGGTATCGCTACAAGCCGTAGTCGACCTCTGGGGCGCATTTTGCACGACAGTGCGACATTTGCCAAAAGACGTCATTTCGACTTAGCTGCCTGGTAGTCATTATCTCCGACTAGAAGAGGATCCACCTGTTCCCTTCCCCGGTCAAGCCCATTGCCCACACCTTTCTCCGCCAGGTCATCCACCCTTCCATCTATCTTCGCACTGCGATGCCGCCAGTTAGTTACAGAGCTATTATGCTCAGGGTCAATTTTTTGGTCATCCTTGAGGACAATTCCTTCATCCACGGCAGACTTATTCACTTCCTCGGAGAATAAATTATGTTCCGCAGCATCAGAGTACGCCTGGGCCTCTAGCCTATTTCTCACGCTAACATCCTTGCTTGGAGCGTTGGCCTTAGTTCTGATATCCCTCACCACGCTCTCGGCCACCAGCGGCTGAGCAAATGCGGTCGACACACCTGCGCTCGCCCCAATGAGGGCAGCAGCAGGTGCGGCCATACCTGCCGTACCTACAGTCACCACGCCCATCAAGACCGCCCCAAATATTGTTGACGCAGTGTTAAACGTACTCTCTTTACTGACCTTATTCTTCTTGTTGTGCTCATAACGAGTCTCGGCGATCTGTTCAAGGAAGCCCTCACTACTCGCCGCCTTATTATATTCATCCGACAAGGTTGAAAACTGAGGATCCTTGCTTAATTGCTCATCTATCCGCTTTTGGTGGTAATCCGCCAGTTTAGCCGCGATGGTCGCGGCCGCATCCTCGTTATCTATAATCCGATATAGCAGTGATGCGGCCTGTTTTTCGGAGCACGACATTCTAGGGCCAGATATGTCATCTGATGTCATTTGCGTTCCACCGGCCATTGAGGCAACTTCCTCTGGGCTGTTCGCAAGAACAACTCCTAGATTCCTTTTTGACTTTTCCGGAATATCATGAAAGTAGGTATTTGCTCCGTACTCGTCGCTACTAAACAGTTTGATAACTTCTCCGGAGAGCCAGGTCGCACGTGCGTCCGCATTTTTAAGTCCGGCTTGATCGTCCGTCAGATTCCTGTAGCCTGAAGCTGCTGCTAAAGCTGCTGTGAACGCGTTGGTGCCGAATCCGTAGTAGAATTCTCCATCCCAGGTTCGCTTTTCTAGTTTCAGCCACCGTTCAAGTGTTGCCTGACTCGGAGTCACTTTTCCCTCAGAATCGACCGTCACGTCGTTGGCAAGATATTCTAATGCGGCCTCGGGATTACGTGCCATTGCATTCATCGCACCAGCCAAGATATCGGCCGTGTACTCCTTTTCGGCAAAATTTCTGTTTCCGTTGCGACTAGATGCGTCAGGGTCGTTTTCGGCCTTGCTAGCTAATGACGTCAGAAAGTCAGTACCGAACTTCGGCATCTCAAAGGGCACTGGCTGTTTGTTCTCGTAGGACAATACGTATGTCAGCGCCCATCTACGATCTTGGTGCCACCAGCTATCGACCTGTTTACCATCATTCGCATATATCTCTTGAGCCAGTTTTCCTCCGTTGACTTCATCTTGGGAGGCGGCCGCAAGGATGTGAATCATACTGTTTAGCCACGGAGAGCCGTCGTTAGAGTCAACTGGGCTGATCATATCCAAATAAACGTGAATTCCACTATCGTTCTTGTCAACACCTGGCTGTTCGCCGAGTTCGTGAATATAAGCCAACGCATACACTGGGTTATCTTGATACTTTTCTCTTGAAACGTATGTTGGACGGGCAGAATTCTTCCCGTTGTGCCGGTCATAGTCGGCTTTTGCGTCTGCCTTTGCTTCCTGTATAGCTGTAATGTTGTGCTCTCTTACATTGGCGCTAGTGTCTTCCAGTCCGTCAGGCAGGTAGTAGCCACATTCAACGTCTGTGTTGAGCCTACCGCTCTGACGATTCACAACTTCAACACTCACCTTGCGGGTTTCAAGTGATTCTCGAAGGCTTGACAGCTGACTGGTCACGCGCGCCATGGTAGAGTTGTCAGAGACAACATCCCAAATCTGAGCAGGATCCTCGAAATCCACTTTAGCGCGCACAATATGCCGACTTGAATCGGCGTCAATAATCCAGTACCTTAGGTTGTTGATAAATGAACCGAGTTTTATTACGTCTACTTTGATGAACGTCATCATACGCCTCTGTGGAATAATGTTATCTGTTACCTCTTGTTGAAAGGTGTGTTTGTTATGGAACTCTATCCCACTTGTCTTTCGCTTCTTCGCTACTAGGCGTCACCTTAGGTTCTGGATCGGTTATTTCTGGGGATAACGCATGACTCACGTTACTATTAACAATGTCCCATTGGTCCCGAATGTCTTTCACGTTTGATGTGATATCGACTTCAAACTCGTCGGCTTTTGTCGACTGCCATGCATCGGATAAGTCCTTAGTGAACCCGTCCATCCCGCTAGTATTTGAATCGATAGCCTCGGTTCTGGGCGTGCCATCCACAGGCCTAGGATTTTTTTTGACCGTCGATGTGGCGGTATCCGTTGCCGTCTTAATCCGTTCTAAAGCAAGTCTTTTCTTGTTGTCTGCTGTCCGCTGCTCTTCAGGCATTTTCTTTCCATTCTGTGTAATTTATGGCAGCAATCTCGCGTTTGGTTCATTATGTCATGGAGTAAGGATGCTGACCATTATGGGTAATGGTCGTATCACGTGACTCTACAGTTTGGTGTCTTGCAACTACTTTTCAGTACGGTTTGGTAGTTGTGTGCACGTCTAACCAGTGGCGCCAGTTTTGGCTGCGCTGTATTTTGGGACTGAGACATCAATGGCTCTCGGGAGTTGGGCTGGGAAGTTGGGGATGTCGTTAGATCCATGGGGGACTGAGGGCGACTCCGGTTCAAGTCTTCCTAGCGGTAGCAATAACGTTGCGGTACATACCTCCAATCTATGTTGATACTGCCGCGAAGGCCTCGAACGTGTCTCGACCTTCGTCGCCCCCGCACCGGTCGGCTCAGTTCTGTCGGGGGTTGTTGTGGTTGGTGGTGAGGGTCTGTACCTCGGCGACGGGCAGGTTGACGGTGCTGGTGGTGGTGATAGCCGGTAGGGTGCCGCTGTTGCCGTCAGTGGCGGTGTAGGAGGCCGAGTAGGCAACCTTGATCGTCAACGGCGTGGCACCACCCAGGTGAGCCGAGCTGCGGTTGAAGGAGATCGTGCACGGACTCGACCCCTCGGGCATGCCGGAGTGCCACGCGATGCCAAACCCGGTACAAGACGCTTTCCCGTCGGGGGCCGACAGCTGCAAACCAGACGACCCAGCCGTGATAGTGGCAGTGGTGCTACCAGCAGTGGCCTTAGCAGTCACACTGGTCGGAGTGTTACCAGTGGCCCACACCCAGGTATCCATCCCCACCAGCGTCGCACCCTGGGAACCGACCTTCGGATTAGTCTCCACCGTCGGAGCCGGGATCTTCACCGCATCCCAGGCGACCTTCGCCAACCTGGTCCCCGAGATATACGGCCGAGGGGCCTGCTGACCCGCCGGAACCCAGATGTTCTGATCCGGATTGGCCTCATAGAAAGCCTTACGCTCTTCATCAAAGTCCTCCTTGAAAGTGGGGTTGGTTTTCGGGCCTAACCGAGACGCGTCACAGTAACGCCCGTACCAGCGGCCCTGCGTATCATCCTTGTGAGACTCGTAATCAGGGAAGTTCTTGTCCAGCTGCTTCGAGAGGCTTTCGGTGACCGCTCGGACAGTTTTCTCCTCACGACCAGAGACCTCCTTCGCGGTGTCATCGAGCACCTTCTTGGTCTTGCTGATGCCTTGGGCGGCCTCAGCGCCCGTGTCGCCAGGCTTGTAGAAGCACACCGGCGCCACAGTCACCTCCGTGCTGGACGACGACGAGGACGTCACCCCACCGCCATCACCCCCACCAGAGCCAGCTGTCGTCACACTCGACTCCACCGAGATAGTCACCACGCCACCACCATCAGCAGTCCCCTCAGCAGAACCAGAAACTGTTGCCTCATCATCTTCTACACCTTCCGCGGCGAGCGCCTCGGAAGGGAGGAGGGTCAGGCATAAAAATGCGCACGACAGGGCCACGACTCGATTTCTCAGCTTGTTCATCACTTTTGCTCCGTGCTGCACTCGTCGGAAGACAATGTTGTTTGACTTTCGGCAAGCCAGTCACCAGATTGACCGTCAACTAAATCGATGAGGTACTCTTTCTTATTCTGAGAGGAATCCTTGGTGACGTCATTTCCATTCTCGTCGACCACTGTCATCCTCGTGCGGTCGTAGCACACGGTCACTTTGGCGCTTTTCCCGTCGGCATCCACCTCAACGTCGCTAACTCCAATTGAAATGGGGGGTCGAGCATAGTGCGTCGTTTTGTTGTAGTTGTTCCGAATATTTTCTCTGGTTGTACCGGTAGACCGTTTCAGGGCGTCGTCCAGTCCCTTTCGTGTGGACCAGACGCGCCAGGTGGCTTTGTCGTAGGCGACGTAGTCCTGGAGGACCTTGGTCTGGGTGGCGTCCAGGTCTTTGGGGATGGAGACCACCGTGTACCCCAGGGTGGGGTCGGACAAGGACTCAGCAGTCACCGCACCAGCACTGGCAGCACCACTCGCACCAGCCGACGCCCCACCCGAGGCAGACGCAGACGCCGACGAACCCGTACCGGAGCCCGCAGTATTGAGCGGCGGGATCGTCCCGCCACCCTTCGGACTGCTTGACGAACACCCCACCAGCGCCAACGAGCCGACCAGCACGCCAGCACCCAGGGCGCCGGCGACACGACCACGACCAGGCAAGCGGACGAGGGAACGAGCCATGAGGAAGCACCTCCACGATCAGGCCGAGCACAACCCCTCGGCGCCGTAAAAACTGTCCCGCCCCTATTGGCTGGTCGCCATGGTGTCAGTGCGACTCATGCCGTGCCTCAGTGGACTGGGAGTCGCGCGTCGGGGGGCGTTACTAGAATTCTACAGAGGGAGGGAATGCCTGCGGATGGATAGCGCTCCCCGGGCGTGAAATAGCCGTGAAAATTACTGTCCTGGTCGGTGCGACGCTCAGGGAGGGTGCGTGAGCCCCGACCCTGGGGTGGGGCTAGGAGGGCGTTGGGTTCGGGGATGAGTCGGCAGGGCTGAAAGACTCGCCGCCTGACCTTCGGCGCGTCCGACGTCATCTCAATGGGTGTGTTGGCTCATGACTTCTGAGAGTTTCGGATGTCATGACATCTGAGACACTGATTGGTGGCTTGCCAGGGACGGTGCAGTGCACACAACCCCTGACCAGTTCAGCCCCACCCTCGTGCACGTTGGTCGACTCGGAGCATGAAGGGAGTCGGGGCCGGGTTGAACCATGGGCTCCAAGCCCCTGCGCGGGAGCCGGAAGGGGCCAGAAAGGGGAAGGTGCCGCCAGCGCCGGGGTGAGGGGTCCTGGCTTCCGGAAGGACCCCCTGGAGATGATCAGGCACACCGACACCCCATCATGCCTCGTCCCTTCGGTCTCACCCTCGCCTCCAGGGCCACCAGCCTGCCCCGGGCTCCCGCCCGAGCGAGTGCCTCGCGAGTTTTGGGAGCGCTACGGGTACGCCGTCACCCGGGCTCCCGCCCGAGCGAGTGCCTCAGAAGTCATGGCAGTCACATGTCTCAGAAGTGAGGAGACAGCACAGTCATCTCAATGGGCGACGCCATACATAATGCGGTCAGCCCGGTGGGCCGACGTCAGATGTCTGAGGTTATTCACGACCGTGAGAAGTTCTGTTTCCCGACATGCTGAAAGGGCCTGGAGCAGCATGCGCTGCTCCAGGCCCTTTCAGGGATCGAGGTCGCTCAGGCAATCGCCTCAACGGGGGCGAGGTGCTCGAGGTTCTCACCGTTGGCGTCAACGTTGTTGTTGTAGTTGTTGGCAACGTCGGTCGCGGCAGTGGCGAACGCCTGCTCGAACTTGATGAGCTGCGGCTTGAACTCGGTCCAGGCGTCACGGAAGGTCTTGGCGTTGGCGCTCTCCCAGACGGCATTCTGGAGAGCGGTGTCGGTCAGCTTCTGAATGTCGTCGGACCGCTGGACGTCGTCCTTGAGGGTCTGGTAAAGGGTCTTGAGGGTGTCAAGATCTGCCTGAATCATACTGAGGTCCTCCTCGTTGGTTGGATTCGTTGAGTCACCCGAAGAATGCCCGAGGGCTCTTCGCGTGATTGCGACTGTGACGGCCGTCGCTTCCAGTACCTTTTCACGATCCGCATCGGATCGCAAGGGGATAACAACCCATGTGACTTTCTTCCGGATCTTCGCCGTTCGGCCCGCCAGAGCGGTCACGAATAGGCTACGGTGCTGTCGCTGCCCCATCCGATTCGACTTGAGGTCTCCCATGGCACTGTCCCAGAACGGACGCTCCTCACGGCGTCGCACGAACGACGTCGATCAGCCTCGGCCCGCCCGCCAGTCCCGTGACACCGGTGGTCACCTGCCGTCGGCGCCGCGTGAGCGGCGTCCCCTGCTGGCCGCGCTCGCCGTGCTGCTGATCGTCGGCGGTGCCCTGCTCGCGGGCCTGCTGGCCATGCGCCTGGACCAGCGCGTCCAGATGCTGGCAGCCAAGGACACCATCAAGGCGGGTCAGGTCATCAACAAGGAGGACCTGGTGAGCGCCTCGGTGGCCTCGGACCTCACCACCCTGGTGCGCGCGGACCAGATCGACCAGGTCGTCGGCCGCACCGCTCGCGTGGAGATCTCCAAGGGGCAGCTGCTGGACACCTCCCAGCTCGCCACCAACCCGGTCCCCAGCGGGGACCTCCAGGTCGTCGGCGTCTCCGCCAACGCCGGGCGCTTCCCGGCCGGCGGCCTGCAGCCCGGTGACAAGGTCGACATCGTCGACATCGGTTCCCAGAACATCATCGTCTCCGACGCCCAGGTGCTCGCCGCCAAGCCCTCCTCGGGCACCAGCGAGGACTGGACCTCCGGCGCCGTCATCTCCGTCCTCGTTGACAAGAAGGGCGCCGCCAAGCTTGCCAGCGCATCGGCCAACGGGACCATCGCCGTCGTCCTGACCGCGTCCGGGCAGCCGATCAAGGAGAGCTGATGCTCATCTCGATCGCCTCTGCGAAGGGGTCACCCGGCGCCTCGACGAGCGCCCACGTACTCGCCGCGGTCTGGCCCCGTCCGGCCGTCCTGGCCGAGCTCGACCCCGCCGGGTCCGACCTGGTCTACCGCACCCGCTCCCGTGAGGGCCTGCCCCTGGACAGCGACCGGGGCGTCGTCTCCCTGGCCGCCGCCATCCGCCGCGACCCTGCCGCGCCCCTGCGCGATCACCTCACCCTCATCGAGGGGGACCTGCCCGTCCTCGTGGGCCTGTCGCGCCCCGATCAGGCCACGGCCATCGGGGCGGGCTGGTCCGGACTGGCCACCAGCCTGCAGCGCCAGGGGGACATCATCGCCGACGTCGGTCGTCTGTCTCCCGGTGCCCCGAGCCTGGGCGTGGCCCTGGCCTCCGACATGGCGCTGGTCACCGTGCGCCCAGGCGTGGAGAACTACGGCCACCTGCGTGAGCGCCTGTCCTGGATCGTCGCCGAGACCTCCCGCCGCTCCGAGCGGGTCCGCCTCGGTGTCCTCCTCATCGCGCCCTGGAAAGCCCGCCACGAGGCCGATGACCTCACCCGCCTGCTGCGCGGCAGCGGCTTGGAGGTCCCCGTCGTCGGCGTCCTGGCCCTCGACCAGAGCGCCGCCGACTCCCTGGCGGGTCGCCGCGCCCGTCCCCTGGGCCGCACCCTCCTGGTGCGCTCGGCCCGAACCGTCGCCACCGCCCTGGCGGGCGCCGCCATCAACGGAGGTGCCGCATGAGCGTCGACCAGGGACTCGTCCGCGACATGCGCGAGGAGGTCGCCGATCTCCTCGCTCAGCAGCGCCGTGACGACGCCGCCTCCGGCATCCCCCCGATGTCCGCGGAGGACGAGCGCCAGTTCGCCCGCGCCCTCATCGGGCGGGTGCTCGAGCGGCACGCCCGCGCTGAGATCGCCGCCGGCCGCAGCCCGCTCAACGCCCAGGAGGAGGAAGAGGTCTCCCAGGGCATCCACGCGGCGCTCTTCGGCGTCGGCCGCCTCCAGCCCCTGCTGGACGACAAGGATGTCGAGAACATCGACATCAACGGCTACGACAACGTCTTCATCCAGTACGCCGACGGCCGCGAGGAGCGCGGCGCCCCGGTGGCCGAGTCCGACGAGGAGCTCATCGAGCTCGTTCAGGTCCTCGGCTCCTACTCCGGCCTGGCCTCGCGTCCCTTCGACTCGGCCAACCCCCAGCTGGATCTGCGCCTGCCGGACGGCTCGCGCCTGTCGGCCGTCATGGAGGTCTGCTCGCGCCCCTCGATCTCGGTGCGTCGAGCCCGCCTGGACCGAGTGGGTCTCGATGACCTGGTCCGGCTCGGCTCCCTGACGCCGCGGCTGGCCGCCTTCTGCTCGGCGGCTGTGCGGGCCCGCAAGAACATCATGATCGCCGGCGCCACGAACGCCGGGAAGACCACCTTCCTGCGTGCCCTGGCCAACGAGATCCCCCCCGAAGAGCGTCTCATCACCGTTGAGCGCGCCCTGGAGCTGGGGCTGGGCGAGTTCGCCGACCTGCACCCCAACGTCGTCGCCTTCGAGGAGCGCCTCCCCAACTCCGAGGGCTCTGGTGCGATCTCCATGGCGGACCTCGTGCGGCGCTCACTGCGCATGAACCCCTCGCGGGTCATCGTCGGTGAGGTTCTGGGCGACGAGATCGTCACCATGCTCAACGCCATGAGCCAGGGCAACGACGGCTCGCTGTCCACCATCCACGCGAACTCCTCCTCCGAGGTGTTCAACCGCATTGCCACCTACGCCATCCAGTCCGCCGAACACCTGCCCCAGGACGCCACCAACCTCCTGATCGCCGGCGCCGTCGACTTCGTCATCTTCCTGACCCGGGAGAACCGCTTCTCCCAGGGCGGGGGGCTGCGCCGCTACGTCGCCTCCGTGCGCGAGGTCAACGGCGTCGACGGGCGGGTCCTGTCCAGTGAGGTCTTCGCCGACGACGGGACCGGGACCGCCCAGCCGGCCGCACCGGTCTCCTGCGTCGACGACCTCATCAATGCCGGCTACGACCCGGCCGCCGCCTACCGGGGTGGTTACGCATGAACCAGGCCACCGCCACCGTCGCCATCCTCGCCGGCGCACTCGTCGGGGGAGGGCTCTTCCTCCTGGTCGGCTTCTTCATGGGCGTCGACATGCTGCCCGACCGCCCCGGCTCCTCAGGCTCCCTGCGCGACAGCCTCAAGGGCCTGTCCGGTCGGCTCATCGCCTGCCTCGTCGTCGGCCTGGGCGTCCTGCTGCTCACCCGCTGGATCGTCCTGGCCGTCGCCGCCGGCCTGCTTGTCATCGTGTGGCCGCTGCTCTTCGGCGGCGCCAAGCAGGAGAAGCTCGCCGCCGCCAAGATCGAGGCCCTGGCCACCTGGGCCGAGTCGCTGCGGGACACCATCGCCGGCGCTGTGGGCCTGGAGCAGGCCATCCCCGCCACCGTCTACGCCGCCGCCCCGGTCCTGCGCGAGGACCTGGCCCTCCTGGCGGACCGCATGCGCGTGCGCGTCCCCCTGCCGACGGCGCTGCGCCAGTTCGCCGACGACCTCGACGACCCCACGGCGGACCTCATCGTCTCCGCCCTCATCATGAACGCCCGCCTGCGCGGCCCCGGCCTGCGCCAGCTCCTCAGCGCCCTGGCGGACACGGCCCGCTCCGAGCTCGACATGCGTCAGCGCGTCTCCGCCTCCCGCGCCGGCACCCGGCGCTCGGCCCAGATCGTCGTCATCTTCTCCATCGTCATCATGCTGGGGCTGGCCGTCTTCAACCGGAGCTTCGTGGCCCCCTACTCCAGCGTGCAGGGGCAGCTGGTGCTGGTGGTCGTCGTGGCGCTCTTCGCCGTCGGCATGCTCTGGATGCGGCGCCTGGCCGGCGTCCAGCTGCCGCGACGCTTCCTGACCGTCTCCGCTCCGGCCGGAGGTGAGAACGCATGATCACCTGGATCCTCATCAGTGGTGCGCTCAGTGGAGCCGGCCTGTTCGCCCTCATCCTCATCCTGGCACCCCCCGCCACTCAGCCCGCCGCCGCCCTGGCCGAGCTGGACACCCGCCGCGACGAGGGCCGCATGCGTGAGGACGTGCGGCGCCTCAACCCCTCCGAGGCGGACACCCCCGAGTGGGTGGACACCCTCAGCCTGCGCATCACCTCCCTCGTGCGGCGCACCGGCATCGACCTGTCCTCCCTGACCGGGAACCTGGCCGTCGTGGGGCGCTCCCTGGAACGCCACATGGTGACCTCGGTCTTCCTCGGGGTGGGGGGCTTCGCCGCGCCACTGCTCGTCGTCGCACTCATGCAGGTCATGGGGGCGCCCCTGGGATGGTCCGTGCCCCTGCTGCTGAGCGTCGCCCTGGGGGGCGTCGGCCTGGTACTGCCCACGCTGCGTCTGCGCAGCGAGGCCGACGAGGCGCGCCGGGACTTCCGCCACGTCGTCGGCTCCTACCTGGACCTTGTGGCCATGTCCCTGTCCGCGGGGCGAGGCGTCCCCGAGGCCCTCGACGCCGCCTCAAGTCTCTCCGACGACCCCGCCATGCTCCGCATCCGCGACGCCCTCGACGTCGCCAGGCTGCGTGGGGACACGCCCTGGGCGGCCCTGGGCCGGCTGGGCACCCAGCTGCGCATCGACGAGCTGCGTGACCTGTCCGCCGCCCTGGCCCTCGTGGCCGAGGACGGCGCCAAGATCCGCGAGTCGCTGGGCGCCCGGGCCTCCAGCATGCGCCGCCGCGACCTGTCCGACGCCGAGAGCAAGGCCGGGGAGAGCTCCGAGTCCATGCTCGTGGCCCAGCTCGTCGTCGCCATGGGCTTCATCGTCTTCCTCGTCTACCCGGCCCTGACCGGGATCATCGGAGCCATGTAACCCCTCAGACCACCTGCCCCCGAACGGAGAACCCACACGAACCAGTTGACTGCCTTTCGACCGGTCGCTTGACTGAGAACCGGCGACGATTCACCGCCCACACCCCCACCACCCAGTTTCTCTCAAGGAAAGGACAAAGCATGCTCAAGATACTGTGCACACTCCAGGTGCTCGCCGGCGACCTGCGCGAGCGGGTCAGCAACCGCCTGTCGGAGGAGAAGGGAGCCTCGACCGTCGAGTGGGTCATCATCACCGGCTTCCTCATCGTCCTGGCCGCCGTCGTCGGCAGGGCCATCTACAGCATGGTCGACAACGCCTCCTCCAACCTCCAGGTGCCGCAGATCGGCAACGGCGGCGGTGTCGGCAACAAGGCGCCCTGATAAGAGGAATGACCATCATGCAGTCGCTGCGGAGAGGAATGACGAGGCGCTTGCGCTCGGAGGCCGGGGCCTCCAGCGTCGAGCTGCTCGTCTTCTTCCCGCTGCTCCTGCTCATCGTGCTGCTCACCGTGCAGGTCGCGTTGAGCTGGTACGGCAACGAGGTGGCGACCTCCACCGCCCGGGAGGTCGCCCGCGAGGTCCGCAACGGCTCGGCCGGCTCCTCCGCCATCGCCGCCGCCAAGACCGACGGCGAGGCCTACGCCCACCGGGTCGGCGGTAAGGCGCTCACCGACGTGTCGGTGGACGTCGTCGTGATCGGCAACCAGGTCAATGTCCAGGTGACGGGCAAGTCCATGGACATCATCGCCGGCTTCGCCCCCAAGGTGCGGGCCTCGGTCACCTCCGAGCGCGAGACCTTCCGGGAGGACACGTGACCCCCACCCCGACCACCGCCCCGGCGGTTACCAACGGCCAGGCCGCCCTCGCTGCGAGGGTGCTGCACGCCCGACGACGCCGAGTCGTCGGCGGCGCCGACGCCGCTGAGCGGGGCAGCATGTCGGTTGAGATGATCGTCCTGGTCCCGGTGCTCCTGCTCATCGTCATGATCGCCGTCGCCGGGGGCCGCCTGGTCTCCGCCGAGGGCATGGTCCAGGCCGCCGCCCGCGACGCCGCCCGGGCCGCCTCCATCGAGCGCTCCGCCGGGGAGGCCGATGCCGCCGCCCGCCGCAGCCTGGCCGCCGCGGACACCGCCAACGCCCAGTGCTCGGGGGGAGTCGACGTCGGCGGCTTCGGCCGGGGCGGCACCGTCACCGCCACCGTCCGCTGCCGCGTCGAGCTGTCCGACCTGGGCCTGGTCTTCCTGCCCGGCGCCACCACCGTCTCGGCGAGCTCCACCGCACCGGTCGACACCTGGAGGGGGACCCGATGAACCGGATCGTCACCTCCGTGCGCCACCGGCTCCGCCACGACAGCGAGCGAGGAGCCGTCTCCGTCTACGTTGTCATCATCGCTGCGGTCCTCATGCTCATGGCCGGACTGTGCATCGAGGGCGGCCGCGTCCTCAACGCCCGCGCCACCCTGGCCGACCAGGCCGAGCAGGCCGCCCGTGCCGGAGCCCAGCACCTGTCCACCGACGACGTGCGCGGGGGCGCCACCGTCTCGGTGGACAGCGCCGCCGCCACCTCCGCCGCCCGCACCTACCTCGCCCAGGGGGGCCTGGCCCAGAGCTCCACCGTCGACGTCACCTCGCGGGGGGTCGCCGTCACCGTCGAGCGCGACGTCCCCACCACGATGCTGCGACTCGTCGGCGTCACATCCGTTCATGTCACCGTCACCGGCGAGGCCCGCAACGCCGTCGGTATCTTCAAGGAGGATCAGTGAGCCGCGCCGCTCAACGAGCCCAGGCCGCCGGACCCGAACGCTTCCGCGCACCGGCGCGCAGCACGCGCCCTCCAGTGTGGAAGTCACTCCTGGCCGCCCTTCTCCTCATGCTGGTCATCATCGGCCTGCCGGTTCTGCTGCTGGCCACCGTCGGCCTTCCCCCCATCCCCACCGGTCTGGGGCTGGACACCCTCACCCAGGCGATCTCCGTCGACGCCCTCCTGGGTGTCCTCACCTGGGTGATCTGGCTGGCCTGGGTGCAGTTCACCTTCTGCACCCTGGTGGAGACCGTCTCCGCTATTCGCGGCCGCAGCGTCCCCGGGCATGTCCCCCTCTCCGGCGGGGTGCAGGCCGTGGCCCGCCGGCTCGTGGCCTCCGTGCTGCTGCTGGGCGCCGTCAGCGGCCCGCTGGCCGCCGCGGCCGCCCCGGTGGTTGAGGAGCCCACCCCCGCCGTCGCCGCCGCCCAGGACTCGGCCCGCGCTACCACTCAGGCCACCGACGCCTCGGGCGCCTCGATCACTTCCGGGACCGTGGCCCAGAACCCCGACGGCAGCCAGCAGATGCGTTACATGGTCGGCGGCGTCGAGATCGACCCCGCCCTCGGCTCCCAGCTCGTGGGCCAGCGCGTCTACGTGGTCCAGCCGCCCGAGGGCCGCTACCACGACAACCTCTGGGACATCGCCGAACGCAACCTCGGCGACGGGCGCGCCTACACCCGGATCTACGACCTCAACGCCGGCCGCGTCCAGCCCGACGGCGGCTCCCTGGAGCTGGCCCGGCTCATCCAGCCCGGCTGGCTCATGGTCATGCCCGACGAGGCCACCTCCGTGCCCCGGGTCGAGGCCGTCCCGGTGGCACCGGCGCCGGCCACTCCCGCCCCGGCCACGCCCAACCCGCAGGAGGCCCGCTCCGGCGGCGCCATCAACCAGGGCTCGGCCATCTCCACCCTGCGCGACGTCCCGCCCGTCCAGATGCCGGCGGTCGGCGCGCTCCTGGCCGCCTCCCTCGTCTCGGTGCTCGTGCGCCGCCGGCGACAGCTCTCCGGCGGGGCCTTCGACGAGGGCTCCGGCGAGCTGGAGCGGCTCCTGCGCGTGGGTGCCGACGAGCGCCGCTTCCAGCGCCTCGACGCCATCCTGCGCTCCCTGGGCTCGATCCCCGGCAGCCCCCGCCCCTATGCCGTCGCCATTGACGACGACGCCTGCTACCTGCGTCTGGCCCAGCCCGTCCCCGAGGCCCCCGCCCCCTGGCGCGTCCAGGAGGAGGGCCTGACCTGGGTGATGCGCGCCGGTCAGGAGCCTGCCCCCGCCCCGAACGGCTCCCTCCTGCCGGGCATGGTGACCGTGGGCCGTATCGCCAGTGGTGCTGACATCCTCATCGACCTGGCCGTCGCCGACGGCGAGGTCGCCGTCACCGGTGACCCCGCCATGGCCGCGGAGGTCGTCACCGCCCTCGCCCTGGAGCTGTGCACCAACCCCTGGTCCCAGGAGGCCGTCGTCGTGGGCGCCGGCCTGCCGGCCACGCTGCGGGAGGTGGCCGGCGGGCGCATCCAGCCCCCGGAGGCCCTCCTGGCCGGCAACTCGCTGCCGGGCCGCGCCGACGTTATCACCGGTCGTCGCCCCGGGGTCGCCACCACTTTCGTCCTCGTGGGCAACGGCGAGGCCACACCGAGCCTGCCGCCCGGCGGCGACTACGCCGTCGTGCGCACCGGTGGGGACGGCCGGGCACGCTGGACCATTGACGTCGACGCCTCCGGCACCGCCCGCATTGACCAGCTGGGCATCGCGGTGCGGGCCACGCGCGCCACCGAGAACGAGGTCCTGGACCTGGCGCACCTCTTCGGCCCGGCCCAGGTGACCGACGACGGCACGCGCCCGCCGATCCCCGACCCGCCGATGCCGCCGATGATGACCGCGGCCCTGCGCACCGCCGACGTGCGCATCCATGTGCTGGGGCACACGCTCGTGGAGGCCGCCGGCGCGGTCGAGCCCGAGCGCCGCTCGATCCTCACCGAGGCCGCAATCTGCGTGGCCCTCCACCCCGAGGGCATCCGCCCGGCGGTGCTGGGCACCATGCTCTGGCCGCTGGGGGCCACCGCGGACGTGGTGGCCGGCACCGTGGAGCGGCTGCGCGCCTGGCTGGGCCGCGACTCCCAGGGGCTGCCCCACCTGCGCGAGGACGCCGAAGGGCGCCTCGTCATGGGGCCCGGGGTCGTCGTCGACTGGGACGTGCTGCGCTCGCTGCTGGCCTCCTCCCGCGGCTGCCCGCCCCAGCGCGAGGTCGAGCTGCTCATCGAGGCCCTGCGCCTGGTGCGCGGCCCCATGGTGGCCGGCGCCGAGGAGGGCCGTTACTCCTGGATGGCGCGCGTGCGCGCCGCCCACCAGTACAACGCCCTCGTCGTGGATGCCGCCCACCGCGTCGTCGAGCTCATCGGGGACACCGACCCCGACGGCGCGGGGATGGCGATCGCCACGGGCCTGGCGGTCGTGGACCTGGACCAGGGTCTGTGGCGCGACCGCCTGCGCCTGGCGGCCCGGCGCGGCCGCGGCGAGCTGGAGCGGGAGGTGCACGGGCTCCTGTCGGCGGCCGGTGCCGACGACCTGGCCCAGATCGACCCGGCCACGGCCGCCCTCGTGGAGGACCTGGCACCGGGGCTGTCCGTGGCCCGACGCCCCGCATAAGGAGGTCCAGGCGTGCAGCTGTTCATCAGTGTCCTGCGGCCCGGTGAGGCCAATGCGGCCGCCCGCGACCTCCTGGTCGTGGCGCCCGAGGACGCCACGGTCGGTGACATGGTGGCGGGCCTGGAGCCCGCCGCCGAGGGCAGCGATCCGGGGGCGGCCCTGCGGCTCGTCGTCAACGCCGGCGAGCAGGTGGGCGCGCCGCCCTTGGGCGTGTGGGACGGCCCGCGGCGCCTGGCCCCCGCGGACAACCTGGTCGACGTGGTCCGCAACGGCATGCTCCTGGGCCTGGGCGGACCGGTGCGCGACGACGCCGAGCCGGTAGGCGTCGTCGAGCTGCGCGTGGTGGCCGGCCAGGGGGCCGGCGCCGTCCACCGCCTGAGCCTGGGCGGCTACACCCTGGGCGGACCCGGCTGCGACCTGGTCCTGGAGGGCGTGGAGGGACGGATCGCCGACCTCGCCGTCGCCGTCGGGGGACACGTGACGATCACCCCGGTGCCGGAGGTCGCCCAGCGCCAGCTGCCAATGCCGCTGCCAAGGCGCCGCCCCCTGCCGGGCCCCCTCGTCCTAGCCGCCCCGGAGCGCGACGAGGAGCAGGAGGCCAAGGGGCAGGCGGCCCGGCGCCGTCGACGCAAGGAGGCGCGCAAGCGCCGCCGCGCCAAGAAGAAGGGCCTGGACTCCGAGGCGATCCTCTCCAGCCGCGAGACGCTGGAGCCGGACGGGGTGCGCCACTACCTGGAGCTGGATCGCCGGCCCCTGGGCGTGGGCGCCTCCACCTGGTCCCCGGACGCACTGCTCACGGTGGGGGAGACGCTCCTGTC
Source organism: Actinomyces acetigenes (assembly GCF_031296635.1). Lineage (NCBI taxonomy): Bacteria > Bacillati > Actinomycetota > Actinomycetes > Actinomycetales > Actinomycetaceae > Actinomyces > Actinomyces acetigenes. The sequence continues at coordinate 9,157 of NZ_JASPFC010000034.1, read as the reverse complement.
GGTCGGGCCGGTGCCGGAGGCCAATGCGGTGGTCTCGCCGACGGCGGGCGCCCCGACCCTGAACTTCAACCGGCCGCCGCGTCTGGCCCGGCCGGTGCGGGAGACGAAGTTCGCGCTGCCGACGAAGCCGGCCGAGCAGCGCAAACCGCCCTTCCCCTTCGCGATGCTCATCTCCCCACTGGTCATGGGGGCCGGCATGTACTTCATGACGGGGCGTGCCTACTCACTCATGTTCATGGTGTTCTCCCCGATCATGATGATCGCCAACCAGATTCAGGGGCGCTCGAACCAGAAGAAGGACTTCCGGGACAAGCTGCGCAAGTATGAGGAGCAGCGTGAGGCCACCGAGGAGGCGGCCTTCAAGGCCCTGACCGCGGAGCGGGGGGTGCGTCGCGGGGACCATCCGGATGCGGCCGAGCTGCTGCTGCGCGCCACAGGGCCGCGGGCCCAGCTGTGGGAGCGGCGGCCCACCGACCCGGACTGGCTGGATCTGCGGGTGGGGGTGGCGGACCTGCCCAGTGACGTGGAGATTGAGGACTCTCAGCGCGCCAAGCACGAGGAGCCGCTGCGGTGGACGGCGCCGGACGTGCCGGTGCGGGTGCCGCTGGGTGAGCTGGGCGTGGTGGGCGTGTGCGGCACGCGGCGCCACGACGTCACCGACTGGCTGGCGGCACAGGCGGCGGTGCTGCACTCGCCAGCCGAGCTGCAGATGGTGCTCCTGGTGGAGCCGGCGCGAGGGGAGAATCGCGCGGGGCGCTGGGCCTGGACGAGGTGGCTGCCCCACCTGCGCAACCTGGAGGGCATGGGCGCCCGGGCGCGCGTGGGACTGGACGATGAGACGATCGCCCGGCGCATCAACGAGATCTCCGAGCTGGTGGAGCGCCGGCTGGACCCGGAGAGGCGGGGGCCGGCCACGGGGCCGGTCGAGCAGATTCTTGTGGTGCTTGACGGCGCCCGGGGTCTGCGCCTGCGTCCGGGCCTTATCTCGGTGCTGCGCCGTGGGCCGTCCGCGGGGGTGTTCCTGGTGTGTATTGATCGGGATCGCACGGCCCTGCCCGAGGAGTGCCGCGCCGTGGTCACCGCGGAGGTGGGGGCGGCGAGCGTGTCGCAGACGGATGTGGACGAGGTCGAGCGGGTGACCCTGGACCTGGTCCCGGACGGCTGGTGCGAGCGGGTGGCCCGGGCGCTGGCGCCGATCCACGACGTCTCCGCCTCGGGCGCGGACTCGACGATCCCGACCTCCTCCCGCCTCCTGGACGTCCTGCCGATGCCGGACCCGAATGCGGAGGCGGTGCTGGCGGCCTGGGACCGGTGCAGCCGGACGACGAAGGCGGTCATCGGTGAGGACGCCGAGGGGCACTTCTGGCTGGATGTGCGCGCTGACGGGCCGCACGCCCTGGTGGCCGGGACCACCGGTTCGGGTAAGTCCGAGCTGCTGCAGACGCTCATCGCCTCCCTGTGCGTGGGCAACACGCCGGACTCGATGACCTTCGTGCTGGTGGACTACAAGGGTGGTGCGGCCTTCAAGGACTGTGCGCGCCTGCCGCACACGGTGGGCATGGTCACGGACCTGGACGGGCACCTCACCTCCCGGGCCCTGGAGTCCCTGGGGGCTGAGCTGCGCCGGCGTGAGCACCAGCTGGCGGGGGCGGACGCGAAGGACATTGAGGACTACGTGGCCGCTATGCAGCCCGGGGACGAGCCCATGCCGCGGCTCATGATCATCATTGACGAGTTTGCGGCCCTGGTCTCCGAGCTGCCGGACTTCGTGACGGGCCTGGTGGACATCGCCCGGCGTGGGCGCTCACTCGGGGTGCACCTGGTGCTGGCGACCCAGCGGCCGGCGGGCGTGGTGTCGGCTGAGATCAAGTCGAACACGAACCTGCGCATCGCCCTGCGCGTTACTGATGAGAACGACTCCCAGGACGTCATTGAGGCCTCCAACTCGGCCTACATCCCGCCCTCGATTCCGGGGCGCGCCTACGCGCGGCTGGGGCATGCGAGCCTGCGCCAGTTCCAGTCCTCCCGGGTGGGGGGGCGGCCCCGTGGGGCGTTGCCGCAGGCGGCGGTGCGGGCGGCGGCGCTGACTTTGGATGAGCTTTCCCGTCCGGAGATGAAGCCGCCGGAGGTGGAGGAGGATGCGACGATCCCCACCGACCTGGCCACTCTGGTTTCCGCGATGGGGGCGGCGCACACGGCGACGGGTCGGCCGGACCCGCACAGTCCGTGGCTGCCGCCGCTGCCGGAGCTCATCACGCTGGCGCAGGTTGAGGAGCGCATGGAGGCGGCCCAGGCCACCGGGGGTGCGGACGGTGGTCTGGGTGGGGGTGATTCGCGGGCGGCTGGCTTCCTGCCGGCGCTGCCGCTGGGTCTGGAGGATTTGCCTGGTGAGCAGGCGCAGCGGCCGATGACGTGGGACTACACGCGCGCCGGTCACCTGGGGATTGCCGGTGCCCCGCGTTCGGGGCGTTCCAGTGTGCTGCGGGGGATCGCTGTGGCTCTGGCGCAGACAGCCTCCGCCGCAGAGGTGCACGCTTACGGTATTGACGCAGGTAATGGGGCCTTGGCCCCGTGCGTGGGTCTGCCGAATTTTGGGGCGGTGGTCACGCGGGATCAGGCGGACCGGATTCGTCGCATGTTGGCGCTGCTGGGTGGGCAGGTGGCGTACCGTCAGCAGTACCTGGCCACGCACGGCTATGCGTCGGTGGCCGAGCAGCGGGCCGCCACCGAGCCGTCTGAGCGGCTGCCGTACCTGGTGCTGCTCATTGACCGGTGGGACAACTTCATGGCGACCTTTGAGAACACGGACGCCGGTGCGATCCCCGGGATGGTGGAGACGCTGATGCGTGAGGGCCCGGCGGTGGGGCTGCGCGTGGTGATTGCCGGGGACCGGACCGTGTTTCGGGGGCGGTTCGGGATGATGCTGGAGGACCGTCTGGTGCTGCGTATGCCGAGCCCTGATGACTTCGACCTGATCGCGATGCGTGCTAAGGATGTTCCTTTGTCCATGCCGCAGGGGCGGGCCTTCCGGTCGGGGGAGCGGCCCCGTGAGGTCCAACTGGTCATGCTGACCGATGACTCTGCGGGAACGGCGCAGGTGGCGGCGGTTCACCAGGCAGCCGAGCAGGCCAACACAAGGTGGGGCGTCATTGACCGCGCCCAGCGTCCAGGGCACGTGGATGAGCTGCCTGTGGCGATCTCCGCCGAGGAGGCACTCAAGCTCGAGCCCGCACTGGAGCCCAATGAGATCGCCTTCGCCGTGGGAGGCGACGATCTGCGCCTGATGCCGGTGTCCCTGGAGGACATCGGTAACGCCTTCCTCGTGACCGGTCCGCGCCGCTCCGGGCGGTCCACGGCTCTGCACTTCGCTGCAAGCAGGGCCTTGGACAACGGACAAAAGATTGTCCTCGTGCTTCCCCGTAAATCACCCTTGAAAGAGCTTTCTGGGCATCCCGGTGTAATCGGAGTGCTGGATGCGGACACAGAACCGAAGGCTCTGTCAGTCATGTTGCAGTATGAGCCAGAGAACACCATTATTGTAGTGGACGATTTCGAAGTACTGACCAACGAACACAAAATTAACCCAATGATTGAAGAGCACATCAAAACCTGTCGTGACCACCACGGGGGCGTCCTCGTGGCCTGCGGCATCGACGAGATCGGAGGTATGTATCGTGGCGTTGTCGCGACCGCCAGAAAGACGCGAACTGGACTCATCCTCGCGCCGCGAGGATCCGACGACGGCTCCCACTTCTCGGCCCGACTCCCGAGATCCATTGGAGGTCCCGTCCCTAAAGGAAGAGGGGTGTTGATTAGCGGTTCGGGCTGGACTTGGGGACAGGTGCCAAAATGTCGATAAGTATAACTATCTCGAAAAGGTGAACCCACCGAGAGGGTGGAAGCGACAAAGAAATTCGATAAGAAATTCGACGCTGAATATTAAAAATCGTCTCGAAAAGAAAGAAAAAAACTGATGGTGAAACTGACGAACCAGAAGTACTATGCACTACAAAGGCTAAAAGGAGTCGTCGATGGGAAAAACAAAGATCTGGGGTTTCGCGATCCATACATGAGTGTAAATCCGGGTAAGACTTATGCCAGCGGGGTTAACTCACCTCAAACATGGGTAAGTAAGTTGGCTGATAGTTCAGCCGCCATGGTGGAAAAAGATGTTCGCGAATTAGCTGGCGCATTCACTGGATTCGCCGATCTGATTGACAGCGCGATATCAAACACTCCAAGTACGGTCGAAGGGGTAGATGAGAATGACACAGTAGGAAACTGGCCGCCAACAGGTACCGATCCTGCCGCATCGCGACCCAGCACATTTACGAACGATGACGAAATATAATCTGCCAGAATAAGAATTGCCTACAACTCAAGAAAGAGCACGGAGATAAAATGAAGGTTAAATTGAATGCCGATAACCTCAAGAAAGAGATCAAGAAAATTCGAGATCTTGCAAGCACTGCAGAAACGCACCGGACAACCATTGACACAGAATGCACCAATGAGCACGACCCAGTAAGTCCGACAGATTTCCTTGAGCAATCTGAAACAAAAATAGGGAATGTTAGGACGGCAGCCGATGAAATCGAGTCGTCTATGAACACCATTATTTCACTTAATGAAAATGGTGTAGGAAAAATGGAAGGCGACAACTACACGGTAGACATCCCAGATAGTGCAAACATCACGAACTCAGCAAGTTTGAAACTATGGGCATCAAAGGAACAAGCCGCTACAGATGCGCGCGATTTACAGGAAGCAGTAGATGGCGATGCAAAATTCCCATCTCGAACATACGATCAAATTATTGCTTCGATAGAACGAAATAAACAAGACGGAATTTATGCAGAGACATTCATTGATGCTGTCGGACCAGAGAATCTCACTAGATTGCCACTCTCTATATCTTCAAGCAACCTTAATGACGACATGTGTGCGGACATCGAAAATGCCCCAAATAACTTGGCTGCCCTTCTCGGCGAGGTCCTAAGTACCGCAAGTCGATTCTGGAGCACGGGAAAATCCACTAAGGTAGCCGAACAAATTATCGGATCTGTTGATGAAGAAACTGAATATGGATACATCACCGTTCTCAATGCGATTATGGGAGGACATGATAAGGACGGGGATGGCATCAATGACCTGAACTTTGATAAGCAATTTCTCCTGGACATGGGATTTGCTGCCGAAAAACTCGATTATGAGAGTATTTTTAAAGTCAGCATTAAAGCAAAGGATGTTCTCTACCGTCTCCCGGGATATTCGGTTGATCCTTTAGCGGGAATCCTTGACGCGATGGGGAACAATCCTGATGCGGCTTTGGAGTTTCTTGCACCCGCTCAGAAAGATAAGCCTGGCGTCGCAGACACCAGTCGGTTGCAGAAGTTAACGCAACGTTGGCAGTTTTATAAAGATTTGGTTGACGAACAACAATGGGATCAGGGTGGATTCGCGGGGCTTTCGGCGGCTCTCGCTGCTGCGTCGACAAGAAGATCTAGTCCCGAGGCTGCGGTAAAAGCAAGAGCTGATAAATTAGCTGACAATGCAATTCAGTATGTTGCAGCGAACGTTTATTCTGGTCTATATAGTGAATCCGCCAAGACAAGAATGGGAATGTTTCTCGCCAACTGTTCGGCGGAGGTTACTAGCGCATGGAGTAGCGTGGGAGGAAATGGGCAGCTTGTTTCCGAGGATAATACTGTGTTTAAGGCGCATGCTGCACAACTAAATGCTATTGTTTACCACGTCATAGACAACCCTAGCGCAGCTGCGACCATAAGTGCCGGGCTGGCCAATTATGCTCGAGGTGCGTCTCAGAGAGGCTTGGAAAAAAATAAAGACAAATCTGCGGATGTGCGTCTTCAAGGAATAAAAGAAGCGTACGGAAATGCATCTAAAGCTGCTTCCTATTTGCAAGGTCTTTCGGAAGTGAAAGCACAGCAGTTAACCGACGATAATGCGGCTAAGGCGGCTGCAGCGAAAGAGAGTACTGCCACCGTTGTCAATGTGTTTGAAACGGTTCTTTCGGCCGGAATTGGTAAAGTGGGCGGGCCGGTTGTGTCAACTGGATTCTCTGTCGGAACGACCTTGCTTAATCCGATCATCGTCGATGCCGCGACCGGTGATGCAGGTAAGGCTAAACAAGTAACGGTTCCTGCTGCTTCGGACGATAGTAAGACGGAAGCATTGACGGCGGCGGCTCTACAGGATGCAGCGAATGCGGGCCTCCTGCAGCAGAGCGATTTTTCTGTTCCGTACACCGATAAAGATGATCAGGGAAATGTGACTGAGACAGCTTCCCATGAGCACTACAAGTGGATTGTTCCTAAGAATGGTGGAGGCTACACAATTGACTTGAGTAAAGGCGGGAGCGACGCTGCTAAAGAAGTTGTTACCTGGGCGGACGTCGCCGGGAGTCCTACTTCGGATAAACTTGTTGGCGAGGAGGGGGAAGAGCCGCCTGCTGATGAGGCAATTGCCAAATTGCAGCCGACGGGCAAGCCAGGTGATGGTAAAGCTGAAGGAGTTACGGCAGGTACGAATCAAAGGGACCAGGAGAAGGCCCAGAAGGAAAAGTAGAAGGCAAAATGAATGGAATGTCATGAATGGGGCAATTAGAAGTGTATTGATTAATGCGCTTGTGTTATTTTTAATCGTCGGATGCAGTCGCATGGTGGGAAACACGTCGGATCGTGCAACTAGGGCAGCATCATCAAGCTCCACTCCAGCAATTGAAGGCGATTCGATTGTTTGCGACCTACTCCCTGCCAAGGATTTGAGCCCACGTCACACAATAAGTGATTATGAAATAATCCATTTCTATAGTTCGGCTCACGCAAACGGCTACTTGAATTGCTTCGTCTACTATGATCAAGCTAAGACTCCCGAAATTTATATGTTAACTATAGAATATCGGTGTAGGCCCGGCAGTTACCAGAGTGTTGCGGACATAAAAACGTCCTCGAGTACGATGAATGTGGCGCCGTTTGTAGTTGGCGGAATTGATGGTGAGGGGATTTCTTTGTATGACTCGATGTCCTCTGAAGCGTTATGGCAGTATGATGACGGGTGCCAACTTAGGGTGAGACAAACCCTTGGTTATGGGTATGGGCATGAGGAGCTTGGGGATCCGACAAAGGATGTTATCGATCTTGTTCGGCTTTTGGTGCGACGTGCACCCCAGGTGGCCGAAGGGCCATCGAGAGACCGTACGCACTACCCGCCGAAGATCGGTGGCTCCGCAACTTCATCCCCAACTAACTAACCGGGCGATCATTGGAGTGTGTGGTGCTTCTCGGGCTAGGGAGTTTTTCATCCCCTGAGTCGATAATATGGAGACCATGCCAGCAGCGAGATGCTCAGACGAGTTCAAGACCCAAGTAGTGCGCGAGGTGATCGAGAAGGACCGCACGATCGCCTCGGTGGCCGCCTCATGCGATGCAGGATTGGAAGTCTATCCTGAGTTGCACAGGTTGGGGTGGTTTGTGTTTCAGGGTGGGGTTTTTCGTTGGGATTGTGGGGGTGGGGTGGTCGTTTCGGGGCACTAAGGCGGCGGTAGGATCTGGTGGGTGAGTCCGTACCTGCGTCAGGTCAAGACGGCCTCGGGGGCCACGGCCGTGCAGGTCGTGGCCAAGGACCATGGTGTGTGCCGGATCGTGGAGCACCTGGGGTCGGCCCACGACGAGACGGAGCTGGAGGTCCTGCTGGAGGCCGGTCGGCAGAAGGTCGCCGCCTGGCAGGGGCAGGGGCTGCTGGACCTGGAGTCCCTGGAGCCGGCACCGGGACGCACCAATCTGGCCAGGACCACGGTGGAGTCCAAGCACTCCAGGTTGTTGTGGGAGGTCCTGCACGGCGCCTACCAGCGTCTGGGGCTGGGTGAGGCGGTCGGGGGTGATCGGGCGTTTGAGCAGATGGTTCTGGCGCGTTTGATCGAGCCGTCCTCCAAGGCCCAGGTGCCCCGGGTGCTGGGTGACCTGGGCCTGGAGTCGGTCAGCACCAGGACCTTGTTCCGCTCCCTGGCCCGGGCCCAGGAGCGAGGCTACCGCGAGAGCATCTCTGGGGCCCTGTTCGAGCACGTCACTGCCACCAGGGGCCTGGCCCTGTGCCTGTACGACGTCACCACCCTCTACTTCGAGGCCGAGCATGAGGACGACCTGCGCAAGGTCGGCTACTCCAAGGAGCGGAGGGTCGACCCCCAGGTCATCGTGGGCCTGCTGGTCGACCGTCATGGTTTTCCTCTCCAGGTCGGCTGCTGGGAGGGGAACAAGGCTGAGACCACCACGATCATCCCCATCGTGGAGGCCTTCCAGGCCGTTCACGGTATTGAGGAGCTCGTCATCGTCGCTGATGCCGGCATGCTGTCAGCATCGAACCTGAGTGCGTTGGATGAGGCGAGGTTGCGGTTCATTGTCGGGGCCCGCCAGGTCCGGGCCCCAGGGGATCTGGAGGCCCACTTCCACTGGGCCGGTGACGCCTTCACTGATGGGCAGGTCATTGACACCATCACCCCCAAGAAGGGCGCCAGGAGCGAGCGGGACGTCAGCAGGCGTCGTGAGCCCGTCTGGGACCCGGACACTCACCCGGGGTCGTGGCGGGCGGTGTGGGCCTACTCCAAGAAGCGCGCCGCCAGGGACACTCAGACCCTGACCGCCCAGGCCAACCGCGCTAGGGCCATCCGTCGCCGGCGAGAGACGTCCCAAGGGCACCAGGTTCGTCACCACCCACGCCGGTGACGCCACCCTGGACGAGGCCTCCCTGGCCCGGGCCAGGTCACTGGTGGGGCTCAAGGGGTATGTCACCAACATTCCTGCAGGCTTAATGGGTGCCGGTGAGGTCGTCTCCTCGTATCACGAGCTGTGGCACGTCGAGCAGTCCTTCCGGATGAGCAAGCACGACCTGAGAGTCCGCCCCGTGTTCCACCACACCCGCGATGCCATCGAGACGCACCTGACCGTGGTCATGGCCGCCCTGGCCGTAGCCCGCTACCTCCAGGACACCACCGGGATCAGCATCAAACGCATCATCCGCACCCTCAAACCCCTCCAGGACGTCACCATCAACCTCAACGGCCATAAGATCACTGCCCAACCCCAAATTCCCCCAACCGCAGCCAGCATCCTCAAATCCCTACAGCCCCCAGGCCACTAAG
>NZ_JASPFC010000033.1:0-28692 GCF_031296635.1 Actinomyces acetigenes | reverse complement strand
CGGAAGGCGGGCAGGGTGACCTCGCCGCGGGTCTCGGTGTCCGAGCTGCGGGGCTTGGCGTACTGGCCGGCCATGCGGCCGATCTTGACCACGGGCGTGGAGGCGCCGTAGGTGAGGACCGCGGCCATCTGGAGGATGGTCTGGACCTTGAGGCGGATGTTGTCGGCCGTGTTGTGGGTGAAGGACTCCGCGCAGTCCCCACCCATGAGGACGAAGGCCTCCCCGGCACTGGCCTGGGCGATGAGGTCACGCAAGGAGTCGACCTCTCTGGCGAAGACGAGCGGGGGCCGGCGACGCAGGTCCGCCACCACGTCGGCCAGCGCCGCCTCATCGGGGTAGGCGGGCTGCTGGAGGGCGGGCAGGTGACGCCATGCAGGGACCTGGACGCCCAACAAGACATCATCCACCAAAACCATAGACCTCATCAACATTCCTTAAATTAATCATCTGATGTAATGTTAACACAAATAGGTGTCTTACATAGAGATAAAAATACTATCGAAAAACTTAATGGCATTGCTTTCAAAAATCTGACAAATAGTGCCAGTGCATAACTACCTCGTTTTTGGTTTCGATGGCAACCGACAATGTCGCCGAAGAAAATAATCGAAAACACAGTATCGTCCCTCTGATAGCGACCCCCTTAACCGAAATATGAGGTTCACTTCCACGCACCCAATCAATCACGACGTCAGAAGGTGAAATATCAAGACCAACCCCTAGCATTTTAAGAACGGACTCTTTACAACTCCACAATAGTGGAGCGTCAGTGCTACGCCGAAGCCGCTCCGAAGAGCCAAGCCAGTATGGCTGAATCGAATTCAACATATCAGCAGATGTAGCCTTTTCGGCGTCAATGCCGACCGACGTACCGCAAAGAGCGACCGCAACAAAACCACTGGAACGAGTTGTCGATACATAGACACCGGTATCTGGCAGAACTGGCGCACCATGTGGTTCACCACATGAAACACACGTGCGATCAATCAAAAGTGAATCGGGAGCGACTTGAAGGTAGTACCCAGCGGCGGTTCGTAGTAACGCCGCAGAGGTAAGAAAACCGATCCGTGCGATACCATCCGTGAATGTTTCGCTACGTCGTAGCTCAATACTATTTAGCGACGACAGTTCCTCTATCGATGCCGGACGATCCGCGATCCATACATGACAATCAACCACAGAATCAGTGCCTTTCCCTCACCCAGACTGTGTTAAGCAAAATTAGATTGCAGAATAAAGCTGAGCCGCAGCTTTCCAAGCAGACGCGACAGAAGAATTAAGACCGCCGCCATCAAAATAACTTCCTGCGACAACAACATTCGCTGGCAAGATCGAACGAAGTTGCTGAACTTTGTTACGGTGTCCAACATTCTCGTTCACAACAGACATGGACAGGTGAGTAAAATCAACAAGACGTGCGAATTTTCCAGTAAGTCGCTCCGCATACTTTTCCATACACTCAATTACTTCATCAACCGATGAAGGAGTTGAGTTCGATTCGCAGATACCGACGACACGAAGTAAAGAGTATCGTCGGTCACGAGTAAGTCCAAGCACGTTGGCTAAACGAATGACGTTGTTATGAATATGGTCCTGAAGTATATAATCAATCCCAAACCGATCCACAAGATCACCTTCAATTTCAAAAATACTTAAAACGGTATCATGATTACGACCCAACGAACTCTCCAAGACATCGTTGTTTCGAACAATATCTGCAAATAATTGTACCGCTTCACTATCGGGAGCCGCAAATACAATCCCGTCAACAGTCACTTCTTCTTCAGCTTCGCGCACGACTATCTGGTTATCCGAAGTGAGTGTAAGTCTATCGACACGTTTGCACACTTCTACCTCAACGTCGACAAGCAAACGATCGATGAGACGGCTCCATCCGCCGTTCATTTTCACCATTGAAACCGTTCTGCTTTTTCGATTAACCAAACTATCCAATAGAATCGACTTATTCTCTCTCCGCAACCTCGCCATACTTGCTGAAAAACATTCGAGACTCTGTTCGGAAGGATCAGACCCCAAAATTCCCCAAGTAACCGGGGCAATGAGCTGATCACACAGTCTAAAACCAAAACGCTGTGAAATAAAGTCCGCAACAGAAATGTCGTAGCCTGCTGGCCGTCTTACATGCAAAGGCTCTTGGGCCGCTCTCAGTTTGAGGGGCCAACTCAACACAGGGGAAAACAGAGCAGAAGAGAACGAAGTCAATCCTTGAGGTGTGAGACCCTTCGGTAGCTGACGAACTCTTTCATCCCTGTGAATTTTCAACTCGTCAGGTTTCACCTCCGAAAGCTCATGCGTTAAACCAAGCTCTTCAATTAAATCAAACAGTGGTCCCGGAATAACAGGCACCTTTGAAGCGCCAGTATCAAACTTCTGACCATCGACGTCAGCAGTGACAACTTGTCCGCCGACTCTGCTAGAAGCCTCCCAAACTTTCACATCACAACCCAGACTGTTAAGCTTCCAGGCGGCAGCCAGACCTGTGATTCCTCCACCTATAACCAGCATCGAGGGACGAACGTACATCGTTTTAATCCTCTTCTTTCTTGATAGAATTCAGATTCTCGACATATTCCACAGAGGCAGCGATGCTGCCTGCAGAAAGTAAAGCGCCAACGGGGATGCTTAGAGCTAGATCTTGACTAATAAGAGCACTGACGATCATTAACTGCGACGAGGTTACGCCGAGAGAGCGAAAGTCACGACTCACATTGCCTGCCGTTACCGGCAAGACGTGTGCAAAACCGTCAAGCACTACATTCCTAATGGATCGATTTTCTGCTTCAAGAGAATCGATACGATTAAACAATCCTGTTGTACAATCAAAATGCTCTTGACGCAAACGGCGTAGATCACACTTGCCGTTGCGATTTAGTGGAAAGTACTCAACCTCAATCCATCTATCAGGGATCATGTACGGAGGAATGCTATTTTTAATTTCATTCTCAAGAAACTTGATATTCTCGAATCTCGAATTAGTGGTAATATACGCAATCAACTGACTCGCTGAACCTGCCGATCCAACGACATCCACGGCACATCCTGTAATTCCGGTTGATCCTTCGACAGCATTCTTTACTTCGAGCGTCGAAATTCGATGTCCCCGGACTTTTACAAGACTGTCACGACGACGAAGCCATTCAAGAGACCCATCTTTGTGGCGACCAACAATATCACCAGTTCGATAAATTCGTCGACCTTCCAAGTTAACGAAACTTGCATCGGTCGCTGCCGTGTCTGCTACGTATCCATCTGCGAGACAGGCACCCGAAATTCCGAGCTCAAATTCATCGTTATCAAGCGGCAGCAAATGAAATTCAGAGTTGTTTAAAGGCGATCCTAATAGAACACGAGGAGACGAGTTCTTAATCTTCCAAGAACTAGCCCATACAGTAGCCTCAGTTGGACCATAAAAGTTCCACGCTGATCGAGCCTGGCAAAGCTGCCTTGCGAGCGAAATACTCAACGCTTCACCGCCAGCCACGAGCACTTGGTTATTATTAGGAGTCCAGCCGCTTTCAATCAACAGACTCCACAAACTTGGCGTGGCTTGAGCAAGATTACATTTGGTTAGCAATACTGGTAACATGTTAAGATTATTTTGTGTCACCTCATCGGCAAACACTACTGAACCACCAACAATGAATGGAAGATATATCTCAGGAACTGATACATCGAAACTAAGTTCCGTATTAGCAAGCATTCGAATTTTTGCATCGATGTTGAGTCTTTCGATCATCGCGTAAAGAAATGATTCCATAGCGGAACGACTGATCATCACCCCCTTAGGGTCACCAGTAGACCCACTAGTAAACATGATGTATGCCAATTGATCCGGCAAAGACGTAGGCCTGATATTCCTTCTTTCAACAACTTCTAGACTGGTTGGAGTCCCAGCATCAATCTTCCAACTCCAGTCATTGCCTACCATCCAGCGAGCGGCAACTTTATTTCCAATATTCTCAATACGGCTCTTCGAACTACCTTTCGCGATTGGAATATAAGTGACACCCATTGAAAAAAGAGCAATGGCAACAGCGTGCATCTCTAGGTCTCTTTTAAGAGAAAGTAAAACCCGATCACCGGCCACTAGTCCCTCTTTAGTAAAATAGTTGCGGTAGAATTCAATTCTACTAAGAAGCTCGGAATAAGTAACGACACGTTCTGCAGTTTCAATAGCAATCGCGTCGGGACTTTTTGCAAAGTTATTCCAGATCTCATCTAACATACGCATAATGTTGCTCCGTTCTAATATTGTGTCAGGTTGTAATTATTTAGTTCGTCGTGATAGCAGGTTCGGCTCCCGAAAGGGAGTTGCATGCTTCGCAGGTACGGGCCAACGCAATGGATCTCATCCGCCGGTACATGCGACGAAGTTTCTACCAATAAAGGGACTTTTAAGGGCGTAACTTCAGACGCACATAATGCTCGCGATACATCTAACGCACTAGAACATACCTGTATTTCCTCAAGACAAGTCAGTACTGAAAAACGAGGGTCTGACACAGAATGCGCCGATAAAAATGCTTTAGTAAAATGAAGAACATTCCTCCTTAGAGGTGTATGATATGCCGATGAGCACATTTCCGGTGGTAGGATCTCTGTCTCCCAGGGGCATTCCTCAGCAAAGAGTGAGAGACCGTCTCGAGTGCCGGACAGCATTATCATCCTGCCTGCACCTCCAGCAATTTGCCCATAATCAACCGAAAGCCATACGTTTGGAATTTGCGGCAGCATGTCATCGCTATGAGGGTTCGGAATAAAAACGAATGCAACTCCTTCAGGGTTAGCCAGGTTCACATCGGGTTGCTCGGCAACTAACTGCGCAGCCTGTCCGAGACTCAGCGCACCAGAATAAGTTGCTGCAGCCAACTCACCTATACTAACGCCACCTACCCAGACTGGAGTATCTTCCCGGAGAGACTCGAGACGTTTAGCTGTGCCAACCATAACCGCCAACAGAGAAACCGAGACTAGCTTCACTCGGGTCATCGCATAGTGATCAATATTCCTACCAAACAAAACGCCGATCGGAAGGTCAATAGACTCACTAACCTCCGTATAAGTTTGAGAAATGAACTCATCATGATTAGCAATTTTTTCAAAGGTAGCAAGATCAACAGAAACGTCCGCTGGACCAAATACTATTCCAAACGACATAATCAGGATCCGTTCTCTATCATGACACCTCGACAAAACATTAGCGATTCACCGAGATATCCGTCGTGTGGTACTGTCGGGTTCATTCTCGTAGTTGGGATAGCGCCGACATATAGATTTCGTATCGTTCCGTCCTGGGCTAGGGAATCGATCAGCCTATTCGAACCACCCAAAACCGTTAATACCAAACTATTACTAACCTGCGGTAGATCCTTCTCAGGGTCAAACGGTGCAACAACACACCGAGCATACGGTCGCTCTTGCTGCACCCTGGGATCGGATGCGTAATCGACGGTTTCTACAACCGCGTCAGATTCACCAAAGCGCTCAAGAAGAAGATCCGCGAAACCCTTATGATCACCTTCGACAAGTATAGCGCTGGCGCATACACAGGCTTTACCTTTATAATCGGTGACCGATTTGCAGACGACGTCGACCGCCTCACTCCAGTCTGCGTCACGACCCACCAAAATTTTTGTACGACCAGGCCCCTGAGTCAATACTTGTTTATTGTGCCGGTAAGAGCCGATCAGATCGTCACCACCATACATCAGCGTGTAGTCTGCCTCAGAGATAAGATCTGGCACTATGTCTCGAGAGCAAGGAAACAATGAGACAAACTGCTCCAAACCGGCCGCACAGAACGCTTGAACTAATCTACTTGGCGTAAACGGTTCTCTCGAAGACGGCCGAATGATCACCTTATATCCTAGTCCAAGCGCCTGCGGCCACAGAGCATGTGGCCCTGGCCCGTTACCAGGAGCTATCACCGCCAAAAGGCTACCAGCGGGCGTATACATTGCACCTTCGTGCTTAACGTCAGTCCATTCCCATGAGGCGCCACGAGGTTTGGTGACATCAAGAATACTCGACATATCCCTAAGTGAATTGGCAATTAAATCTCGAGTTTCGGCGACACTTTCTGAATTCAGGCCCGTTGCCAACGACACGGCCGAAACATATTCGGCGGGACTCTGGTCGCCAAGTGATTCATTCTGAAAGAAATCGGCCGCCTGGCGGAGTGCCATAATTCGTTCGGGTCGTGGCAAGCTCAGTTCAGATCGAAGACGGACAGTTTCTGTCAAAAGACGAACGCGTGGTAGCTGGCAGAGTGAATCGTCTAATCCGGCAATCTTGACAACTCGCTTCGAGGTGGTACGACGCCCGTTAAGCAACCCGCATAGGAGTTTCTCGGCCATCAGTATACCCCCTCGACAATCTGAGTATTTCCGACGGTAGGAATTGGGTGAACCGACATCACGCATACTGTCCCACTCGAGGGGTGGATTACTTTCGTAGCAAAGTCACGTTCCTTGATATTTGGAATCAATGCGTATCGCGAAATATGACTCGCCAAAACCCGACCTTGCTCACGATTCTGCACTGACTCACCTTCTTCGTCGACAATATCGAACGCTATAAACGGATCAAATGGTGAGAACAACGGGGCATCGTCAATACTATCGATCTGTTTAGCCTCTCCAAGCATCATAGTATTTCCGTAACTACCTTCTAAACGCACGTCAGGAAACACTTCGTCACGTAGGTATATCAATGTATCCAGATCCATTTCAGTACCGCCCCAGGTTATGGAGACAAGTTTATCGTTAAGCATTTCTTGGTGGTCTCGATTTTGAGCTAGATATTCCAAGAACGGAGGCGTTGCCACCAAGTGCCGTATCGCCTGCGTTTCAACAATATCCAACGATTGGTCGAGAAGATGTCGAATGTAATCGGTTAAAGACTGTCGCTCATTCTGAGCGGCTAAACGTTTGGCCCATCGAGGATCTAGATCAACAGAAAACATTGCTCCGTGTCGACGAGATGCTCGACGTCGATTAATTTCACCAACTACATGTGGCCCTGTAGGGATTACTGCAAGCGTATTCCCAAACTCACATTCTGGAACCTCCATCCCCATTCTCCAATCGATGAGTTCCTCAAGCCATTTGTCATATACAGCAACCCTTTTCGGGCGCCCCGAAGTACCGCCGCTCTCATATACCCCAGCTAGTCGCTCCCCAACTAGCCCGCGAGGAAGAAAGTCTTCATATGGACGCATACTCATATCTTTTGAAGGATCTGGTAAAAGTCGCAAACCAGCTACGTCATGAATTTCCTTAATCGGATCAAAGTCCAGTCGAGACCGAAGATCATTCCAGTATGGGCTTCCCGTCTCTTCTGAAAAGTGCCATTCTAACAGTTCTTTGATATTCATTATCGACTCCTTATGTGACTTCGAATGGTTAAGGTTGCAGCCGCAATGATATCCATTCGCCTTGCTTTTTCCGAGAAACAATGCGCTTGTGAAGCCTATCCGATGCTGCAGCCCAAAATTCAATACGGTTGGGCACTAAGGCGTAGACCCGAAATCGATTAGGGCGTTCAAGTCGTCCGTCAGAGCGCAAACTTCGTTCTTTCTCTCGAAGAACCTCCGGGTTAACTAGTGGTTTGCTTTGAATCGAAGCGGCTGACATCGAGTCCAGGACAGGGGGTCTTGACATCCAGACTTTATCGGCAACTGACTCAGCACATTCGATTACCTCGCCACTAAGCGAAAGTTGCCGTCCAAGCTCCCGCCAATAGAAGAGTGCATTTGCGGAACTCCCAGATGCGATGTCGGTAATCTTGTTACTACTAGAATGTGTTGCAAACTTTAGCCCTATATCGTCCAACTCCAGTATGGCAACGATTCGCGCAGTAATCGTCCCATCAGTTGACACCGTTGACAAGGAAGCGCTGCGTGGCTCGCGCGTGTTGTATTTATGGGCCGTTGTTAGCCATTTTTTTGCGACAACTACTGGTGCGAATTGATTACTGCAATACTCCGCAAAGTCCGGGGCAACGTCTGCAGAAACCGACTCAGCTCTAAGCGATCTATCCGTCATGTCAAACTCTATTCGAATTTATCGTATGAATGGGCACACACAACACCGGGAAACGCTCGTTCAGATTCTGATTCCTTCAAGCAAGTTAATGCGCTCATACCTACAACCACACGAAATGGTGGACTCTCCTGCTTCATGACGTCACTCAGCGCTGAAGCTGCAGCTTCAGGACGTTCAGGTTCTAACTTCGGCCAATAGAGCTTACGAGTCTGTTCCTCTCCTGGATAGCGATGAGAGCGGTTGGGGCGAATGGCCGATTTGCCAACCCAGTCAGTAAGATATGGTCCAGGTTGCACGATACAAACATCGATGGGTCTTCCAGCCAATTCATCACGAAGAGATTCGATCATACCTTCGACCGCCCATTTGCTTGCGGTGTACGCTGCCATATCTGCAAAGCCGCGTATACCAGCAATACTGGAAATCTGAAATAGCTTCCAAGGTGTTGAAACTTCAGTAAGTTTCAACATGGATTGAATGACATTCCATGAACCAAAGAAGTTTACTTCGAAAACACGATGTACATCGTCTATTGGAGAATCTTCAAGGGGAGCAAACATACCAATGCCAGCGGCATTAACGACGACGTCGATGTGGCCATAGTACGCCATTCCAGCTTGAATAGAGTTCGAGACCAATTCAGGTTGGGTAACGTCACAACGAACCGGAAGCGCTACACCTTTTTTTACCGCAGAACTCATGTATTCCAAGTCATCCAAATTCCGGGATGCTGCCACGACACAGTCACCTTGTGATAGGGCATGAAGAGCCCATTGCTTGCCTAACCCCCGTGAAGTGCCAGTGATATACCAAACCTTGCTCATAACTACTCCTGACATGCCGTTGCAGCGATTTATAGCGAGAGGATTCCTTGAATCGTTTGTATCGCATTTCCAGATACACTTACGTCTATTGGAACATTTTTGCGCCAAGCGACTTTCGAGCGTATTCTCGCTCTATTTTGCATCCTAGCCCCCTGGTATATTTCTATAGTTTCTTGCTTATCTATCATGCCGTATCGTGCCAGATGGATACATATTGGTCCCGCCGCAGAACCAGTTGCGGCGTCCTCGATAACTCCATAGGCTGGCGAAAACATTCGACTATGCCAAATGCCCCCCGACCCGGCTACGCAGTTGATCGCAACGTTCTGCAGTGTGGCCAGTTTATGATAGTCGGGTTGGATCTCCATGAGCGTTTTAACAGATGGGAGTGTAAAAATCACGTGCCTCGGCCCATTATTGTAAACATCGACCGGGAGTTCAGACCGCTCAACGCCGAGTATACTCGCAAGTTCATAATCAAAGGACTGCCAGGTCGGTACTGGTTGCGTCATACTAACTTCAACACATCTGTTGTTATCCGCCTTACTGTCGATCTCGCAATTAATTACGCACTGTTTAGTCTGGAGTGTTAGGTTTCTTTTCCCAGTCGCGTAGTACAAAGCTGCTGCGGTTCCAAGAATAGGATGTCCGGCATAGGGCAACTCGTTTACCGGCGTGAAGATACGAGTAGTCGCGTCCACTATGTTATTTCCGGACAAAACGAACACTGTTTCGGAAAGACGCATTTCAGCCGCAATCATCTGCATAAGTTCACATGATAGATTGACCGGATCTAGAAACACTGCTACCGGGTTGCCACGAAGTGGTTCTGACGTAAAAGCGTCAACAACAGCGTAGTTTAGTAACTGCAACATTTTTCGTTACAACTCCCTCTGTATTTTGATGACCCGCCGTACTTCCGAAGCTAGAAGGTCTACGCCGTGTATTGTAAGAAATGATTCCGGGTGAAACTGCATCGATGAGAACTGTGGTCCACGCAAAGCATGAAGTTCTCGAGTATCTGCGTCGAATGTGGCCGAAACTCCTTGTTGCCTAAGTTCAGCTACGAGTTGACTGGAGCAAATTCCTGTAAACGTATTATAGAAACCTACCCGTTGTCGTTTGCCGAAATAGTTGATCTCTTTCTGTGTTCCTTGATTGGGGTTTTTCAAACGCACTAGCGGAATTTTCAGTTGTTTTGCAAGCACCTGGTGACTTAAGCAAATAGCGAGGAATGGTTGCTTAAGTATTACCAATTCAGCGACAATCTCATGTAACCTGCCTATTCTAGGATCGGATAAATTACAAGGATCGCCAGGCCCTGGACCTAATATTACCAAGTCGTAATTTTCGAAGTTAACTCGAGTATCGACACCGACAACTTCCGTTTGTAGTCCGATGCCGCGCATTTGTGCCGCAATCATGTAGGAAAATGAGTCTTCCGCGTCAAGTACAATTGATTTACTCATGGCCTGGCGTAAATACTGTTGTTGACGTTGCCGATGTTCGTCAGATGTCCAGTATAGTGCGGTATTTTGCTTCCTGGTTTGCAAGGTGTTCGCAATGTCGGAACGTGGCGTAATAATTGATCCTCTAGGTTTATTGAACGCGCGGAGGATAGCAGATACTTTCGATCGAGTTTCTTCGCATTCGCCTGCTGGATTTGAATCTCGTACAATCGTAGCTCCCGCACCAATACGTACATCTCCATTGGACGAAATTTCGGCTGAGCGTATCAGTATAGCCGAGTCGAGTTCGAACTGATTTTGTTGATCACCTTCTATGATCGCAACTACACCGCTATAGTATCCTCGTCCTGTTGTTTCGATAGACGAAATCATACGGCAGGCGTTTTTGACTGGCGCACCTGTGACTGTTGGAGCAAATAGAGTGTCGTGCAATAGTTTTCTCGGATCATCTCTGTACTCCCCGATAATCCGGTACCCGGTGTGTACGACATTCGAAAGTTGATGAAGATGGGGGCCTTCTACTCGAAGATTCGAGCAGGAATGCGCCATCATTTTCAGCTCTTCATCAACCACCATATTGAGTTCGTCTATTTCTTTTTGATCATTCAGAAAGTCGAGGATCTCTCGGGTCTGGAAGGCTTTATCTTTCAAAGGGTAGGTGCCGCTTAAAGGTGTCATAGATGCCTGAGCATTTTTGATTGCTACGTGTTGCTCAGGTGTGGCGCCAACAATCCATTTGTCTTCTAAACGAACTAGGAAAGTCCAGTATGCGTCAGGATCTTGCAGTAGAAGTCGGATGAATACCTCAATTGGAACTAACGGTGAAAAGTTGTCGATTCCGAACTCGTAATTACGATACATGACGACATTTGATCCCTCGCCTCGCCCGATGTATTCGTTCACCACTTCCTGGACTATTCTTGAGTATTGTTTGTCTTCTAGATCAAATCGTTCATTACTGACTTCGAAGGACTCTGGCGGTACATTGTCTACAAATGAAGTCATTTCCATCTCAGACTGTTCTAAAACTGACATCGCCAACAGGGGTACGTTGTCATTTTGAACATTAAATTTTTTTTCACGCAGTTGGCAAAACGGAATGACGGTTAGTATTGCATTCGGTTTATTTTCAGGATGAAGAGAGGGGAGGGGGATGTCGGATAGGCTATCGTATGAACTTACTGGTCCGGCTAGAAGTTCGATTGTTTTATTGCGACCTCGCCCCCTGTTTCGCGAGATTAGCGCATAATTGGTGTGCTCACCAACGATAATTTGTTCCAATAGATTGCTCATTCTTCTTCTCTGCTTTGATCGTCAAGTATTTCAGAATTTACTTGATGGCTTTGACTTCGGGATGTTTATTTAGGGCACTCGAAACCGTTGAGAGTAATTCAATTTTTGCGCAAGTCAATGCTGCTTGTTTCAAGCCCATCCGGTATAGTTCTGCGGTCATATCCCCTGTTGCATCAGCGACAATAAAAGTTTGCACGTCATGAGTAAATGCGTCAAGTGCAGTTGCCAAGATTCCAACGTGAGAATAGACACCACAGATAATCAACTGATCTCTATTTAAACTCTGCAACCAAGGCAATAGACTTGTTCCATAAAAGGCGCTATACCTCTTTTTTATAAGCAATAGTTCTGTCGGCTTTGGGTCAATTCCCTCAACCCATCTCCGGTGTTCGGACAGGTTCTTCATCCCAGATCCCCAAAAATCGCCCATGAGGCCCCGGTCCTTTAGTGTCATTTTTCCATCTTGGCCCGAGTACGCGATGGGGACTCCTTCGTTTCTTGCCAACGTGATCAGTGCAATCGTATTGTCTGTGAACGTTTTCTCTATCTTCTTCGGAAAAGGATTCAAAAAGAAACGCTGCATATCATGCACTAAGACGGCTGTCCGACACGGGTTAATCTTCCAATCTACTTGGTTTAGTAACGGCAGCCTTACAGCCTCTGACACGTCAAATTCGGAATCCACTTGGAGTTTTCGCATGCTAGGCTCTTATCAAGACGTCAGTCAGTCGGAAAACCGATTCGATTAATCGTGGGTGTTTCGATACCTAACGCCCACATTTGTTCGATTGGATTCATAAATTCTCTCTGTCTAACAATTTTTCCGTCGAGCAGTTCGAAGGAATGTAAAAAATGATTTTTATAGTATCCTTCGGGATAGCCCTCGAAGCAAATTCGACCTCGCCCATCGCATTCGACCCAGATGAAGTTTGGGTTCTGAGTTTCATAAATTTCGATATTGTACCATTCCCAATCTGGAAAACACCTCAGTGACCATTCTGCATGTTTTGCTAGTTTGTCGCGGCCTTTCGTCGCTACCGGTGCACCCTTGTCTGAGGTCCATAATCCAGCTTCGCCGTCTTCAACGAATAGATTATGCCGTTCTAAACGTGCTTTCCCCCGAGAGTTCATATAGATTTCTACCGTGTCACGGTTCTTTTTTCTAGTTTCAGTTTCGAGAGTACTCATGACTTTTTTCCTCTATCTCGCGCCTGACTTGGCTCATTGTGGGGTGGTTGGGTTGCTGGGGGCTGGTTGTTGTTGGGATTGTGGGGGTTGCGTGGGTTGGGGTGGGCGCTAACGTGGGGGTATGAGTCCGTACGTTCGCACGGTCAGGACGGCGTCGGGGGCCTGTGCGGTGCAGATCGTGCGCTCCTTTCGGAAGGGGGCGCGCAGCATCGAGCACATTGGCTCGGCCCATGATGATGCTGAGCTGGTGGTGCTCAAGGAGGTCGCCAGGCAACGGCTCAACGCCGGCCAGCTCAGCTTCGACCTGCTGGGCCTGAACAGTGAGAACGACGCAGGCTCTGCGCCGCAGGAACCGGCTGGGGCGGGGTACGTGGCGTGGCACCTATCGCCTCCAACCGGATGGGAGTGCTCCTGGAGGCCCTGGAGGCGGCTTGGAGGGCGGTGGGGCTGGACAGACTCGATGGTGCTGACGAGGTTTTCCGCCAGATCGTTACCGCCAGACTGATTGAGCCGACCAGCAAGCAGGACTCGTTGCGGGTCCTGGCCGAGGTGGGCCTGTCACCGGTGTCCTACGCGACAGTCAAGCGTCATCTGCCCAGCTACGCCACTGAGGACTTCACCCGGGGCCTGTCACGCATGCTGGCCGGGTACGCCCGCATCGGCCGGGCCTCGCTGGTCCTGTTCGACGCGTATGACCCTGCACTACCGGGACCGACAAGGCCGACGGCTTTCGCGAGCCGGGCTTTTCCAAGGAAAGACGCCTGGAGCCGCAGATCACGGTAGGGCTGCTCACCGACGAGACAGGGTTCCCTCTGCGGGCCGGGGCCTTCGAGGGCAACAAGGCCGAGACCGCCACCATGATCCCGATGATCAACGACTTCATGGACGCCTACAACCTCGACGACGTGGTGGTCGTGGCTGACGCCGGAATGATCAGCGCCCGATCTGTTAGGCTTATTGATGACGGTTGTAATAAACTGTTACTCGTCGACCTATTCAGACTCACCAATATTAATTTGCCACGTCACGCCAAACCGATCTACAAGTTGCCCATAAGCATCGCCCCATTCGGCGACTTCTAGTGGTTTCGTAATTGTGGCGTTGCGTGCCAAACGATCCCAAATCTTGCGAATCAATTCATTGTCGTCACCATTTATGCAGATGTAATAGTTGTTACCGGGCGTTAGCCGCTCCTTTGATGGGACATCGGTCGCGCGTAGCACAAAACCATAAGGGCTGCGAATTACACCGTAAAGCACCCGATCGCGATCATTTGGATCGTCGCTAGCATTGTAGGCGCCATAGGTTTCGAATAGAGGTTCTCCACCAAGTGCCTCTGAATAGAAGTTCAACGCCTCGCGCGCTTTGCCTTCGAATGCGAGATATGGACTAAGGTCTGGCTTCATGTCATGCTCCTTAATTTTCGAGAATTACGTGATCTGTTTACAGTATACTTGGCGTTTATATTTAAGTCAATTGTTACTCCTTATTCTTGTTAATGACATATTCTTGCCATATGTGATGACGTCAAGTTCGCTCACCTTGCGTTTTCGTTTACACGTAAACCTCCCCTAATTATCTCTGCCTTGAAGGTTATTCACGGCATCCGTCAAAGGTGCTGCGACCTGCGCAGATGCCGGTCTCGGCTAGCCCTGTGAATAAGCCTCCTTGACTATGAGAGTTATTCACAGACATCGCGATCGCCTGCGTTTGCCCAGGCCAGAGGCTATCTGCCTCAACCCGTGAATAACCTTCTACGATTGGACGACCCCTCGTGTCGTCGCTGATATCAATTCTGACGGCTGGTTGCCAGCATTGTCAACGCATCCTTCAACTTTTTCGCTTTTCACTAAAAAATAGTACACACTTATTAATCTTGTCGAAAGCGGTTCTTGCGCGATCACGGCAGTGCCACCTGGAAGCAACGAAGAGATGGGGGTGACCCATTGAGATTTCGTACAACCAGACCTGTGACTGTATGTTTTTGATTTATTGTATATGGTTTGACGCACTTATCGTCATGATGTACGCAAGATCTCCCTCATGCAACCGCAGCATCACCTTCCTGACGCTGCTAGCGCCTGTTATGTAAGTCGTTTGAGCCAGTGGTCGATGCTGGCGATGTGGATGTTTGCTCGGCAGCGTACGGCGTGCACGTGGGCCCGGCAGACGGTGGAGTCCACCAACACCTCGTCCCACACCGCCTCGGGTCCCCTGGGCGGTGACCACCGCGGATGCCGGCTCGCGCTCCAGGTGCTCCCAGACCCCGGTGACCTGCCAGGAGCGGAATAGTGCGTAGGCCCTCCACCAGGGCCCGTAGCGATCCGGGATATCGCGCCACGGGCACCCCGTCCTGGTTCGGTAGCGCACCGCGTCGACTAGGCCACGCAGGCCGTAGGTGCGCGGCCTGCCGGTGGTGGGCAGCTCGGGAAGCAGCGGCGCCAGCAGCTCCCACTGCGCATCGGTGAGGTCATGACGACCTGCAGCGTGTGCGTCTATCCTGGACACCTGAGGCCTCCGGTTTGATCACGTGATGACTTGACACCACCCGTGATACCCCGGAGGCCTCACCCAACCCAGCCACCACGCCGCCAACCACCACCCCTTCCGCAACAAGCCCTGGTGCCCTTGCGCCAGACGAGGCTGACCTCGGCAGTGCGTTGGCGGAACGTCTGGAGACGCACCAGGTAGTGCGGGTCGACCACCCAGCCGGTGAGCTGCCAGACCGGCCAGACAGGCATGTCCCACGGCACCCGAAGTGCCACACGCAAGACTTCAGACCGCAGCTACACTCCGTCTCTCACTCCTCCTTCATCTTCTCCTCCATCTTCCTCCAGGCCACCATTCGGCGTCGGATGGTGGCTTCGCTGTACTTGCGCCTGCGCAGCAGGGCACAGTACTGGCGCAGGTCGCGATCGGTGAGGGCCAGGACGTCCTTGTCGCGGGCGACGGCCCACTCAAAGATGTCCTGCAGGTCGGTCCAGTACGCCCGAGCTGTCTGGTAGCCGTAGTCCAGCAGGATGTCCTCGCGCAGGTCGAAGAACCGCCGCCAGTGCTGAACCTGCTCCGGAGACAGGTCGGGAGGAAAGTCCATGAGGTAGTCGGGATAGCGCTGCTCATGAGCGTCGACTGGCCCCGCACCCGGCGCGTCTTGCGCCGGGACGTTCTCGGCATCACCGTCCGTCATCTTCTCCGCAGCCATCCCGACCGCCCTCCTCGCACTCATCTCCGACTGTCCATCTTGCCGCCCAGGGCCGCACGCCTGACCAGCCCCGCCAGCAATCGCCTGAACGAAACGAGCAGGGAGAGAAGGAGAGGCTGAGACACTCCTGCACTCTCGGCCCCTCGCAAGATGCCTCTCTCGGAGTGGCCCCAACGACGCACCCCAGGCCGAGCACCGCGAGACCAGGACACTGTGCCCAGGGCGGCGGCACCGCAGCGCCGGGTCCCGAGGTTCCCGAATCCGGAGTATCCCGCAGCCCGCTCGATGTTATCACGCTTATGCTTTCCCTTGGGATTCCAACGGTTTATGTTCGTTACGTCCGAACCGGCTGTTATCAACAATCAGGGGAACACGCCAGATGACATCTCCGGCGGCCGGACGGAACGCTGAAAGGAATCCCTCATGCCCACGACCGACCACTCCGACCACATCACCGGCCCTCAGTCTGCTGCGCCCATCCTGCCGATCGCCGAGCTGTTCGCCGCCGATCTGCTCCCACCGCGGGTGCCGCAGTCGCGCAGCCTGGCCCGTACCGCCCAGCGCCGCCTGGACGAGCTGGCCGCTGACAGCCAATTGGCCCACGCCGCCGATCAAGCCCGCGCCTTCCTGGCCGCCAGCGCCATGGGCAACGTCGCCACGCTGTCTGCTCTGGCCGAGTCCTGCTACCAGACCGCCCCTGCCGGCGCGACCTACTACCACGCCATCCTGCGCGCCTACGGCATCAAGGCCGCCCGGGGGATCGCGCAGTTCTGAGCTGATGGCGACATACCGAGACACCCCAGCACGACCGAGCAACCACGCACATCACCGGAAAGGACATACCCACCATGAGCTGGATCATCAACGGCCTGGCCTTCGTCGGCTGCCTGACGCTCATCGCCATCGCCCTGCTGGCCTGGGCGGTCTGGCACGACGACACCCCGCCCACCACAACCACCCGCGCCCAGGCCGACGCCTGGCAACAGGCCATCGCCACCAAACAGGCCCACGACCTCGCCGCCTTCCACAGCGCTGTGGCGATGACGAGGCGGGCGCAGGAGGCGGGAGGGGCGACAGAGCCGCAGGCGGAGAATGCGGCGGAGACAGACACACGCGGAGCTGATGGCGATGCGTGAGGTGCCCTCGCTAGTGGATCGGCTGGTGGGTGGGTGCTTCGCGGTGCTGCTGGGCTGCCTGGCGCTCTACGGAGCGGTGCAGATCATCCGCTGTATCTGGCCGTGGCTGGCCGTCGGGGCTGTGCTGGCGAGCATCGTCGTCGGCGGCGCGTGGGCCGTGCGACGCTGGTGGCAATTCTGAATCGCCTCATTTTATTGCCACATGTCATCGACGGAAAACGCCTTCCGCTCGGTATTGTTAAATACACAAACATACTTGACTGTTCATAATATTGAACGCATACTCGAAATAAGGCCACGTTCAATTGATTGAACTAGCGGCCGATCGGCGCAATGGCGTGCCGAAGGCGTGCGGCGTAAATGGTCGGCGCTACGAGCAACTCGTAACCCCTTGTAAGGAAAGGAGGCGTATTGTCATGCCCAGAAACAACCGTTCATCAAGAAAACAACAGGCACCCAAGCCGTGGCGCTCGCCCCGCGGTAGTCGCCGGCCCAGGCAGCTGACGGTGCGATCGGAGCTGCGCCAGCGACCAGATACGGCCCGGATCGCCCGGGCGATCATCGAGCTGGTGGCCAGCCAGGCACAGTACGAGGCCGAGGCGTCCGCCGGTGACTCAGCCAATACCAGCGGGGAGGGGCAGTCATGACGGCGGCCCGTCGTGCGCCGCTGGGGGCGAGTGGTTTAGTGTGGCGGCGCTTAGAGCTGCCGGTGCCGGTGGATCGGGCCCGGGTGCAGGCTTTCTTCGCCGCAGTGGCCACGCTGCCAGGCGGCCCGGTGGTGGCCTGCGAACTCATCGGCAGCGCTGGCACGGTGCGCTGGCGGATCGGGGCCCTGCCTGGCGCACTCCGCGATGTACAGGCTTTGGCCCTGGCGCACCTACCTGGGGTGCGGCTGGTCCGGCAGTCGGGCGTGACTGCGGCCGACGCCGAGCTGTTCCGTGATGACCTCGGCACCAACGGTGCAGTGGCCGTTGCTAATCTGCACTTCCGCCGTCGCGCTGGGGCAGCCCTGCCCAGCGACAGTGCCGAGGCGGTCACGCGCAGCCTGCTGGCGGCGCTAGCCGCGACCCGTCGTGGTGAGACGGTGCGGGTACAACTGGTGCTGGGCGGTCGGCAGCGTCCGCAAGAACCCGATCCACCGGTGGGCACCACTACTACAGGGCGGCGGCAGGCCGAGGCGGCCCAGCGTGAGCACGGTTTTTGGTCGAGCCTGCGCATCAGTGCCGCAGCACTTCGCCTGGAGCGAGCCCGTAGCCTGGTGCTGGCGATCTCGGCTGCATTGCGCGGCCTGGAGACGCCTCAGGTAAGGCTGCAGGTGTGGCGCTCAACGGTCAGGGCACTGGTTGAGGCGCGGCCACCGTGGCTGGTGGCAAATGTGCTGCGGCCAGCGGAGATACCAGGGCTGCTGGGTTGGCCCCTGTGCGAAGGGCTCCCAGGGCTGGCTCCGCAGCATCCACGAGTGCTGCCTGCGCCGGCTGCGGTGACGTCCACACTGGCGAGCAACCAGGGGCGGGTCTTGGGCCGCGCGGTGAGTGAGCCGAGCCAATCAGTGACCTTGTCGGCGGAGGCGTCGCTGCGTCATCTGCATGTGCTGGGGCCGACGGGCGTCGGTAAGTCCACGCTGCTGGCCCACCTGGCGCTGCAGGATGCGGTGGCGGGCCGCCGTGTGGTGGTGATCGACCCCAAGGGCGATCTGGTCACCGATATCGCGACACGCCTCCCAGCTCACCTGGTGAGGCAGACAGTGATCCTAGATGCGGCCGATACGCAACCAGTCGGGGTCAACCCGTTGGCGGGCGGCCAGAGTCCAGACTTGGCGGCTGATCTGCTGCTCGGTGTCTTCCGATCGCTGTACGCCGATAGTTGGGGGCCGCGCACCCAGGACATCCTGCACGCCAGCCTGCTCAGCCTGGCGCGGCGCGGCGATGCCAGCCTGGCGATAGTGCCGCTGCTGCTGACCAACCCGGGCTTTCGCCGCTCGGTGACTGGTGCGGTGGTGCGGCGCGATCCACTGGGGCTGGGCGCATTCTGGGCCTGGTACGAAGCGCTAAGTGAGGCGGAACAGCGCCAGGCGATCGCCCCGCTGATGAACAAGCTGCGCCCGATCCTGCTGCGCCCACAGCTGCGGGCGGTGTTTGGCCAGCGCTCGCCGAAGTTCGCTTGGCATCAGATCTTCGCCCCCGACGAGGCGGACAACGCGCAGGGGCCCGGGCCGCACATCGTGCTGGTCAGCCTGGCCAAGGGCGCGCTGGGGCAAGAGGCGAGCCAGTTGCTGGGGCCGGTCATCGTCTCGCTGATCTGGCAGGTCGCCCTGGAGCGCATTCGCCTGTCAGAGCGTCAGCGCCATGCCGTCATGCTGCACATCGATGAGGTGCAGGACTATCTGCGTCTCCCGGGCGACCTCGGAGCGGCACTGGCGCAAGCGCGCGGCCTGGGGTTGGGCTTGACGCTCAGCCACCAGCACTTGGGGCAGCTGCCCAAGGCGCTCTTGGCCGGTGTCATGGCCAATGCTCGCTCACGCGTTGCCTTCAGCCTGCCACGGGAGGACGCCCGCGCCATTGCCGCTTTGTCCGCTGGGCTGCTCGAGGCGGAGGACTACCAGCAGTTATCCGCCTACCACGCCTATGCCTCACTGCTGGCGGATGGGCAGACGCAGCCGCCGCTCAGCCTGCGCACCGAACCGTTGCCCGATCCGTTGCATCGCCCCGAGCGCATCTGGCAAACCTCCCGACAGCGCTACGGGCAGGCACTCAGCGCGGTTGAGGCCGATCTGGCGCGGCTAGCCGGCATGCCGAGCCCCAGCGGCGACACAGCCATGCACGCTCCGCAGCCCACCGACGACATCGGGCGCGTGCGACGCCCACCGCACACGCCGTCCATTGACGACAGGCAGAGCGGAGGCGGCTCATGAGTATCTCCGCTCAGCACCGGCGCGATGAGTATGAGCAGCCTGGGCGTCCGTTCGCACGTCCGGCCGCTCCCTCGGGCGATTCGACGAGCCGCCAGGTCAGAGCACAGATTCGGCGATTACGGGGGACGAATACCGCGTCTCGCACCGCTCCCCCGCGCACCGAGCCAGCCAGGCAGCGAGTCGGCTCCCGCCAGCTGGCTCAGATCACCACGGCGCTGTCCGAGCGCGACCGCCTCGTGCTATCCCACCTGATGCAGCACCGCTTCCTGTCGACCCATCAACTCCAGGCCTTCGTCTTCACCGACCACGCCAGCCAGCAGGCCGCGGCCCGCACCACACGTCGCGTCCTGGCTCGCTTGCAGCGCGATGGTCTAATCCGCCCGCTGGAGCGCCGCATCGGCGGGCTCGAAGCCGGCTCGACGGCGCGCATCTGGCAGCTCGCACCGGCCGGAGCCCGCGTGCTTGACCCCGTAGCTGGGCGCTCCTGGCGCATCCACCAGGCCTCGCCGCGTTTCTTGCAGCACAGCCTGGCGGTGGCCGAGGCCCACCTGGCGCTGCAGCGCGGCATCACGGCTGACCGGCGGGTGACCGTGCAGACCGAACCCCTCAGCTGGCGGCGCTACACCGGCCCGGGCGGTGAGGCGCATCTGATCCGCCCCGACCTAGCCGCCTGCGTCGTTGGCCACGACGCCGAGGGCGTCTTCGAGGATCGCTGGTTCCTGGAGGTCGATATGGGCACCGAGTCCATCCCGACCGTGCTGGCCAAGTGCCGCCGCTACCAGGCCTACTACCGCACCGGCATCGAGCAGGCCGCTCACGGTGCCTTCCCGCGCGTGCTGTGGATTCTGCACGGCCCACGGGCAGCCGAGCGTCATCGGGCGCTCGCTCGGCACCTCAACCGCGCCAGCACGCTCGAGCAGCGGCTGTTCCGCATCACCAGCGCCGCCGATCTGCCGACCGCGCTGTGGGGCACCGACGCTCCATCCATCCCCACGACGTCATAACGAAAGGAGACATCTCATGACCACCCCGCGAAACACCATCCTCACCGGCGATGCCGCTGATCGCCTGGCCACGCTCGAGGCCAGCAGCATCGACTGCGTCGTCACCAGCCCACCGTATTTCCGGCTGCGCAACTACCAGCACCAGGGCCAGCTGGGCGCGGAGCCCACCATCGACCAGTGGGTCGAGCACCTGCGCCCCGTCATGCAGCAGCTGGCGCGCGTCTTGGTGCCGACCGGCACGCTCTGGCTCAACCTCGGCGACGCCTACAGCACGCACCGCTGCGAAGGCGCGCCGCGCAAGTCCCTTCTGCTTGGGCCCGAGCGCCTGGCTCTGGCGCTGCTGGCGGACGGCTGGATCATCCGCAACCAGATCATCTGGGCCAAGACCAACACCACTCCCTCCAGCGTCACCGACCGTCTGGCTTGCAAGCACGAGGTCATCTACCTGCTCAGCCGTGCTCCGCGCTACTTCTTCGACCTAGACGCTATCCGCCAGGAGCCGCTCACCAAGCACCCACCCACACGCCCTGGCCAGCCACCACGCTGGCCACGTCACCCGCATCGAACGGGGATGCCAGCGGCCTGGCGTGGTCACCACACCGACGCCAACGATGGCCTGCGCGCCATGAAGCGGCGGCGCGCCATCGGCCACCCGTTGGGCAAGAACCCAGGCGACGTCTGGCAACTGACCGTCTCGAGCTATCGCGGGGCGCACTTCGCCACCTATCCCGAGCATCTGGTGGAGCGCATCCTACATGCTGCCTGTCCTCAGCAGCGCTGCGCCGTCTGCCGCGCGCCCTACATCCAGCCCCTGCGGCGCTCCGGCACCGCCGCCACCCGACTGCCGTTGCAGCCGACCTGCCACTGCACTCCGGCAGCAGTTCAGCCCGGCATCGTCCTTGACCCTTTTTTCGGCTCGGGCACCACCGCCGTCGCCGCCGAACGGCTGGGACGGCACTGGCTGGGGGTCGAGATCAACCCGGCCTTCGTCGCCCTGGCACACGGCCGCATCCGCCAGGCCCGACGCCAAGCAGCAGCCACCACTGTGCCGCCACAGAAATGACCGACAGGCCAGGCCCACCAATTCTTCGCGCGCGCAGACAAATAACTATGACCAGCGCGTCCCACAGAAATATCCACACATTCACCACAGTTCATTCCTATCGAAATTTCCAGCACACAGAGAGAACGACTCTTATACGCAGAGAATCTGTTCACATATGCAAACAGAACTTGTAAAATAGGTACATGGATACCGGAAAATGCACAGCAGAGGAGGAAACCACTAATCGCGCGACAGACCGCGCCGCAGACGCCCATCAGCCCAGCCTGAGTGCAATCCTGCACGATGCACGGGTGGCCGCCGGTCTCAGTATCAGGCAAGCCTCTACCGCATCCGGCCTATCCACCGGCTTCATCTCCATGCTGGAGCAGGGCAAGGTGCAGGACATGAGCCTGCAGCGCCTCGGCCGCCTGGCCACCGCCTACGACCTCGAGCCACTCGACGTCATCGAGGCTGCTGGCTATGCACCACCGGCCGACCTGCCACCATTTCTGACGTACCTGCGCACGCACTACCGCCACATGCCCAGCCAGGCACAGCAAGAACTAGTCACCGCCTTCGAGCGGATCGCCAAGAAATATGACCTAACGACACACCACGCCGGGCCAGCTCCCGGCCAGGACGAGACGACGGATTCCACACCGCGTCGCCACACCTGACAATTCATCACATGAAAGGAGGCATTTTATGAACACCACGCAAAACTCTGTCCTGGGTAGCCTCCGAGCCCTCATTCCACGCACGCGCTGCCGCTTCAGCCAGTCGCTTACCGTGGCCGAGCGGCAGGCTGCCACACTGACGCGCTACCTCACCAGCAGCCCAGGGCGGCCCAGCACACCGGCCGACGAGCGGGTCGCTGCCTTGCCGCACATTCGAGTGGTGCGCGAGCCTCTGCCGGTGCCGAGCTTCAGCCGCTGGAACGGCCGCGACTGGATCATCTGCCTCAACTGCCGCCAGCCAGCACCGCGCAGCCGCCTGGCACTGCTGCACGAGTTCAAGCACATCATCGACTACGGCCACACCCGCCGCCTCTACACCGGTACCGCACACTGCAGCGCCGCCCAGCAAGCCGAGCAAGCCGCCGATCACTTCGCCGCCTACAGTCTGGTACCACCACGGGCCCTCCAACGCGCCTGGCGTCGCGGCATCCGCCATCCGGCTGCGTTGGCCAGGCACTTCCAGGTGCCCACCGCCACCGTCCTGATCCGCCTCGTTCAGAGCCGCCTGGCCGCTCATGACAGCACACCCCACGCCCCGCCGGAACACTCCACACCATCCAGCACCGCACGCCAGCACCACTCGACGAGGAGCCACTAGCCATGGACGCTACACAAAGCCCCAAGACCGCCGTGCTCTACCTGCGCGTCTCGACCGCCTCTCAGGTCAACACCGACTACGACCCCGAGGGCCTCTCCATCCCCACCCAGCGCAAAATCTGCCTGGCCAAGGCCAAGCAGCTCGGCATCACCATCGTCGACGAGTACGTCGAGCTGGGGCGCAGCGGCACCAAAACCGTCAACCGCCCCGAGTTCCAGGCCATGATCGAGCGCCTCCACACGCGCGGCGACGTCGACTGCGTCATGGTCTACAAGCTCTCCCGCCTCAACCGCAGCCGCTTCGACGATGCCGTCACCATGATGGAGCTGCGCAAGGCCAACGTCACCCTCATCTCCGCCACCGAGAACATCGATGAGACCCCTGAGGGCCAGCTCGTCCACGGCATGCTGGCCGCCGTCAACGAGTACCGCAGCGCCGCCGACGGAGCCGACATCCGCATCAAGTTGCTGCGCAAGATCGAGCAGGGCGGCACCATCGGCCCCGCACCCCTGGGCTATCTCAACATCATCGAGACCATCGAGGGCCGCCGCATCAACACCATCGGGCTCGACCCCGAGCGTGCACCCCTCGTCCGCAAAGCCTTCGAGCTCTATGCCACCGGCGACTACTCCTGCGAGCACCTCCAGCAGAAGCTGACTGACCTGGGTCTGACCACTCGGCCATC
Organism: Actinomyces acetigenes; assembly: GCF_031296635.1. Lineage (NCBI taxonomy): Bacteria > Bacillati > Actinomycetota > Actinomycetes > Actinomycetales > Actinomycetaceae > Actinomyces > Actinomyces acetigenes. The sequence goes on along the minus strand of NZ_JASPFC010000033.1, from coordinate 4,534 downwards.
CGCCAAGCGCCCTGCACCCAAACCCCTCGCCGTCTCCACCATCCACCGTCTCCTGGCCGACCCGTACTACACCGGCATCGTCACCTTCAAAGGCAAGCAGTACCCGGGTCGACACAAGCCGTTGGTTAGCCAAGAACTCTTCGACCGCGTCCAGGAGATGCGCGCCCTACGCTCCAACAACACCCGCGACCGCGTCCACTTCCACTACCTCAAAGGCGGCTTCCTCCACTGCGAACGCTGCCACAAAGCCGGCAGGCGCAGCCGCTTTGTCTACACCGAGGCCAAAGGCAAAGGCGGCATCTACGCCTACTACCTCTGCCGCGGACGACAGGACGGCCACTGCGACATGCCCTACCTGCCAGTATCCCTCGTGGAGGAATACGTCGAGCGTCACATCTGCACCCTTTCCCTTGGTAGCGACTTCACTCAGCGCACCGAAGCGGAGATGACCCAAGCCCTCGACGACCAGCAGGCCCTCATCCGCCAGAGCAACCACGCCATCGCCAACAAACTCAAGGACGTCGCCGCCAAAGAGGATCGCCTCATCGACCTCGTGGCTGACGGCTCGCTCGACACCGCTGCCGCCCGCCGCCGTCTGGCCGAGCTGATGCAGGAACGCCAGCGTCTCGAGCAAACCAAGCAAACCCTCGACCAGCGCCTCGCCATCGGCCGAGACGTCCTCACCACCAGCCTCCACCTCCTCCAAGACATTGGCACCCTCTACCACCAATCTCCCGACCCCGTCCGCGGCATGCTCTGCCAAGCCCTCTTCCACACCATCTACCTCGACGACACCACCGTCACCACCAGCACCCTCAAAGAGCCCTACAACAGCCTACAGGCTGCCGCCACGCACGACAGACGCTCGCTCACTGCGCCCAGCTCAGCGGGCAGCGACAGGGCAGGCCAGACGAAGGGAACCAAGACCAACAGCGGTGCACCGAAGCGTCGCAAGAGTCAGAAGCAGCACACCACTACCGCCATCCCCCTGCCTAGCGATGAGCACGAACAAACCCTCGGCAGCGCTTCAGCCACCGAGGGTTCGAGTAAGCATGAGATGGCGGAGAGGGAGGGATTCGAACCCCCGGTGCGCCAGGCGCACAGCGGTTTTCAAGACCGCCACATTCGGCCGCTCTGTCACCTCTCCAGGCCGCACCCACCGGGCGCGACAGGCACAGACCCTACCATCCCGGTGGGCCCGCGGTCACCGCCAGCCCACCAGTCCGAGCCCACCGGTCGCCGACGGCGCGTTCGTACCTTAGGTCTTGCGTTCGGGGGTTAAGGGTACGAACGCATACCTTAAGGTACGAACGCACATCTTAGGGTACGAACGCGCACCTCACAGTACGAACGCGAGGCCCAGCCCAGCCCCGGCCCGCGGCCCGACCCCAGCCCCTAGGACCTGCCGAAGAACCCGCGCCGGTGCGGTTTGCTGGCGCGCGCCGGCAGCAGGGAGTTCGGCTCGTCGAGCCTCCCCTCGGCCAAGGCCTGCCCGATCGCCGGCCACACCGGCAGGCGCGCCATGAGGGTGGCCTGCAGGGCGTGGTAGATGTCCGGGTGCCCCGCCCAGGTGCGGGTCGAGGGCCGGTTGTCGCGGTCGAGCTCGTGGGTCCACACGCCCGGCTCCTCGATGAGGAACTCCTCGGCGTAGTCGATCCAGGCCCGGTAGCAGTGCTCATAGTGCTCGACGTCGATCTCCCCACGACCGTCATCGAGCAGGGCTTGGCGGATGGCGGCTGAGGCCGAGATGCCCTCGCAGACCACCCAGTGCATGCGCTCGTGCACCACGGGCTTGCCGTCGAAGTCCGTGGTGTAGACGAAGCCCGGGGCGCCGTCGATGCGCCAGCCGTCAGTGCGGGCTTGCTCGAAGATGTGCTCGGCAGCCTCCAGCATCCAGTCCGGCGCACTCATGGAGCGGTTGATAAGCGCCCCGCGCAGCTGTACGGTCAGGCGCGCCCACTCCAGCCCGTGGCCCGGCGTGACGCCGTAGGGCCGGAAGGGGTGGGCGGGCTCGTCGCGGTTGTAGTCCAGGCGCGGCTCCCAGGTAGTGGAGTAGTGCTCGGGCAGGCGCCAGCCGTGCTCACGGGCCTGGACGTTGACGGCGAAGTCGGTGATCTTCAGGGCCCGCTCCAGCCAGCGCACCTCGCCGGTGACGTCGGCGGTGGCCAGGTAGGCCTCCACCGTGTGCATGGCGGCGTTGATGCCCCGGTAGTCCTCAGGGTCGGTGAAGTCGGCGGCGTAGGACTCCACCGGCATCTGCTGGCCCTCGTCCCACCAGTAGCGGTCCTGGACCTCGATGGCGTCGCGCAGCAGCTCATGGGCGCCGGGCCGGTCGGCGGCCGTCGCGGTGGCGGCGGCCAGGAGCACGAAGGCGTGCTGGTAGCACTCCTTGCGGGCGTCGCGGTCGACCGGGACGCCCCGCCCCTCGGCGTCGGGCTCGGCGCCGATCGCCGAGTACCAGCCGCCGTTAACCGAGTCGCGCAGGGGGCCGTTCAGGGCGCGTACGCCGTGGTCGGCGTAGCGGCGGCAGCCGGGGATCCCCATGAGCGCCCCCAGGGAGAAGGCGAAGGTCATGCGGCCGGTGATCCACAGCTCGACGGGATGGGCGGGGTCCACCTCACCGTCCTGACCGATCCACCCGAATCCAGTGGGCACTTGCGCGGCGCGCGCGTAGTGCAGCAGCGCATGCGTCTCGTAGGCCAGCCAACGCTTGTGCTCGGGGGCGCCGAACCATCCCAGTCCCATGAGTCCTCCTTGAATCGCTGGGGATCCAAGGCTATCGACCCGCCCGACGCGGATCAATGCTCCAGGCTGCTCCCGGCCGCCCGAGTGGTGCCCAGCCTCGCCGGAACGCAATGCACGAGGGTGGGGTGCTACTGGAGGAGGGTTGGGTGTACTGCAGGTAGACGGGGCCTTCGTGCAGTAGGCCCAACCCTTGACCAGTAGATCCCGACCCTCGTGGAGTAGGCCGGCCCAGGGCGGAAGCCTCGGACCCGACGTCGCACCCATGGCCTGCGGGGCCCGCCCGGGCCGGCTACTTCTTGGGCCAGGCCGCCTCGGCCTGCTTGAGCGCCTCCTTGGGGGTCGCCGTCCCGGTCGCCCACCGGCTCAGCCCGACCCACAGGGCGCTGCTGCCCACAGCCACCGGCATCGAGTCGGAGGCATCCATCTCCACGGTCGTCTGGCGTGACTGGAGCAGCCTGGTGGCGCGCCGGCCGACGTCGCTGGGCGCCAGGTCCGGGTCGACACCCTGGTTGGCGGTCGCCACCCCGCCCAGCGCCATCCGCGTGCGGGCCCACTCCTGGGAGGTCAGGTACTCCATGACCGCGCTGACCACGTCCGAGCGGGTGAAGGCCACGAGGTAGTCGGTGCCCACCAGCACAGAGTCCGAGCCGCGGTCCTCCGCGGGGGTGACGAAGGCCGAGACCTTCGTACCCGCCGCATCAGCCTTACCCGTCGCACTCGCCGAACTCGCCGAACTCGCCGTGCCCTTCGTCGACGCCGTCGCCCCGGCCGTCCCGCCGCCGGCGGTGGCGCTCGCGGTCGGGTGGGGGGCCTGGACCGTCACCGGGTTGGCGCCGTCGGCGTCGGTGATGACGGTGCCCTCGGGGAAGCGGCTCTCGAAGGAGGAGGAGGCGTGCAGCATGAGGCAGCTGCCCTTGACCAGGTCGGCCCCGGCCTGCACGGGGGTGCGGGAGATGACCGAGCCGCGCCCGCCGGCGACGTGCCCGTCGTCCAGGACCAGGGAGTTGACGGCACCGAGGGCCTCCACGGCATTCGGGGAGTCGACGGGAGACCGGTGCGAGGCCCAGGTCTCGTAGACGCCGGGCCCCTGGGTGGCCAGCAGGGCGTCCTCGAGCCAGTCGGTGAGCACCCAGCCGGTCGACTCCCCGTCTGCGGCGCCCACGCACCAGGGCGTCACGGAGCCGTCGGGGTGGTCGGAGCGGATCTTGTTGGTGAGGGCCTCCAGCTCGGCCCACGTGTTGGGCACCTCGTAGCCGGCCTTGGCGAAGGCGTCCGGCGAGTACCACACGAGGGACTTCACCGAGGCCATGAGCGGGGCGCCGTAGGGCACGGAGGCGTGGATGCCGACCTGGATCCAGTGCCGGTCCCAGCCGGCCTCCACGTTGCTGTTGACCTTGTCGGGCAGCGGGTGGACGACGCCGGTGTCGACGAGCTCGGCCACCATGGCGGGCTGAGGCACGATGGCCAGGTCGGGCAGGTTCTCGGGGTTGTCCTGGCTCGACGGCGAGGCCCCCGAGCTGGTGGACAGGTTGGCTCCCGAGCCGTTGAGCAGCTGGGAGCGCAGCTCGGTGGTGCCGGTGTGCTCGACGTTGATGCCCGTGCAGCTCTCGAACTCGGCCACGGAGGCCTCGAAACGCTCGGCCTCAGTGCCGGTCAGGCTGCTGGAGATGGTGACGGTGGCGCCCTTGTGGCCCTGGTAGGCCTGGTAGGCGGCGCAGCCGGTGGCCGTGGCCGAGCCGGCCCCACCGGCTGAGCAGGCGGCGGTGGCGGCGGCAGCCAGGGTCAGGGT